>CAZSMW010000185.1:0-2195 GCA_964607985.1 uncultured Eubacteriales bacterium | reverse complement strand
AGGGGATCAGGCGGCCTTCTTCTTGGCTGTCCAGGCGGCCGTCCCGATGTTCCCCCTCCGGACCTCTCCGGACATCGTGTCGCCCTCGACCACTCCCTTGTAGGCCATTTCCAATTCCCCTCGCGGCGTCGCGACCTTGACGGTCCACTCGATGATCTTCTCCTTCAATGTGCCCGTCCCCTTGATTTCGCCGCCCCTGGGGCCGGTCATGGCCACGGTCAGGGATTCCCCTTCCTGGGTGAAGACGACCTTCCAGGTCACGTCGCCGTTCCGGGTCTGGGCCACGAGCTCCCATTCTCCGCTCACCGATACCTGCTGGGCCACAAGGCTTATAAACAAGGCGAGAACGGGTGCCGATACCCGGGCGAGCCGGGATGTGATCCTAGCCATGGGTTTCTCCTATCGATTTAGTATTATATGCTCATTTGGACGCGGGAGAAAGAGGGCTCCGGAAAACCAAAAATTGCCGATAGGGAGTGAGCCGGAATTCCGGGTATCACAGGAAGTCGCTGTCATCGCTTAAGAAGTAAGAATTTTATCGGCATTTTGAGAATAGCTCGCGCCGGCTGGGGACTTGGGGGCTTAGGTGGCCGGAAGCTTCCCAACCTTCTTCTTGTCAATCCCTCCCCGGGTCGACTTGATGAAGACCTCGGCTTCGAACTTTGACGGATCGGTGATCTTCACCTTCCAGCGGGCTTCTTTAGTCTCGCCGGATTTGAGGACGCCGAGCTCGCGGGCGGCCTTGCCCCCGGCCAGCTCCGCTCCGGAGAGCTTGATCTCCGCCAGGTCCGGCCGGACGATCTTGACGCGCGAAGCCATCTCCAGGGCCGTCGGAAGGAATCCTTCGTTCGTGAAAACGGCCGTGATCTCGATGACCCCGGGTTCTTTCTTCACCGGCTTCGCCACGGCCGAGACGATCCTCACTTGGGGAAGCGACTTGGCCAGGAGGAGGTTGAAGTTCGCTTCCTTCGCGGCCCACTCCTCGAGTTTTTCCGGGGGCGGGTTCTGCCGGAAGAACTTGGGGTTGAAACCGCCGATCTCCACTTCGCCGAGCTGGGGGTGGGCGAACTTGTGCCAGTTCGTGAAATATTTCCCTCCGAGTTCTTCGTCGTTCCAACGGAGGGATTCGAGATCCGTGATCTTGCCGTCTCCGTCATAGTCCTTGACCCGGCCGCTGCACCAGAGCTCGTCGCCGTACCAGATCGCACCGTAATAAAAATATCCGAAATCCGGCGAGTGGCCGAAGAGGGGCTCTCCCTTTATTTCTTTTTCCTCGTTCTCGTCGTCATCCCCCAGTTCGAGGTTGGCGTAGGTCCAATAGACGTCCCCGGCATAAGGATACCCCGTCAACTTCTTCCCTTCCTTGTCAAGGTATTCGTAAAGCTTCCGGTCCTCGGGGAACATGGACTCCTCGCTCCTGGACGTGGACGGCGGCCGGAGGAGCATGGGGACAGAAGTATCCATGGTCTGACCGACCGAGACGTTCGGGTGCTGGAGGAGGAAGAGGACCACGGCTCTCGTCTCAGTCTCCGACAGGGGATAGGCCCCGGCGCCCAGCTGGGTCCATCCCCGTCCCGTCAGATCGAGGCCCGGCTCGGGGCGCCAGTTCTCGACGTAGTTGCGGTGGAGATCCAGCCCGCCGATGCCGTCCTCGTTGTATTTGCCATCCCCGTCGTTATCGACGCCCTCGCTGAAGACGTTGTAGTTGCCTTTCCCGGCGCCGACCTTCTTCATCAGGCGGCCGCTCTTGTCCTGCGGATCGACGACATATTCGCCCTTCCCGGCCTCAACCTTTAAGCGCATCTGGAGGCAGAAGCCGTCGCCGTCAAGGTCCTCGTTGGGGTCCTCATCCAGGAGCCCGTCGCCGTCGCTGTCGTGGGGCCGGACCGTGCTCCGGTTCGTCTGGGCGGTGTTGAGGTAGAGCTCGGAGCCGTCGGGGTTGTTCTTGATCTTGACATAGAGCGCCTTGGTGTCCAGAAGGCGCGTGATCTCCGGGTCCTTGCCGTAGTTCATCAGGACATGCCAGGCGAAATAAAGGGCGGATTCCGCGGCAGTCACCTCGCCGGAGTGCCTGTTCCCTTCCAGGAACATGGCCGGCTTGTCCGTGTCCGCGCCCGTCCCTTTGTTGGTCAGGGTCATCTGCCAGATGTCGCGGCCCTCAAAACTCTTCCCGACCGAATACAACGAAACCAGGT
>CAZSMW010000184.1:0-3119 GCA_964607985.1 uncultured Eubacteriales bacterium | reverse complement strand
CTCCGGCGCTTCCGTCCCTAAGACAGCTTCGTATAAGGAGTCCTCTCCTTGAATTCTTCCTGCTTGCCGTCGTTCCAGGTCCTGATGGGCCTCAAGTAGCCCACGATCCGAGAATAGACCTCGGTCTGGCCCCCGCAGTCCGGACAGGCGTGGTGCTCGCCCCTGATGTAGCCGTGGCTGAGGCAGACGCTGAAGGTCGGCGTTATCGAAAAATACGGCAGTTTGGTCGCGGCAATCTTCCGGACGAGCTTCTTGCACGTCCCGGCGTCGATCGCCTCGGGCAGGAAGGTGTGGAAGATCGTCCCGCCCGTATACAGGGGCTGGATGTCGTCCTGGTGCTGGAGCGCCTCGAAGACGTCCCTCGTCGCGTCCACGTTGAGCTGGGTGGAGTTGGTCAGGAACGGGTATTTTTCCGTGCCCGAGGTGACGATCTGGGGATACTTCTGCCTGTCGAGCCTGGCCAGGCGGTAGGACGTCGATTCGGCCGGGGTTGCCTCGAGGTTGTAGAGGCTCCCTGTCTCGTCCTGAAACTCCTTGAGGACGCTCCTCATGAACTGCAGCGTCTCGATGACGAACTCCTTGCCCTCCGGCGTCCCGATTCCCTTCTTGAGGAAGTTCAGACAGGCTTCGTGCATGCCGCAGATGCCGATCGTCGAGAAGTGGTTGTCGAAGTGGCCGAGGTAGACTTTGGTGTAGGGCATGATCCCCCGGGTTAACATGTTGTTGACGATCTCGCGCTTCGTCTCGAGAGACACCTTCGCCAGAACCATGAGGTCCCTGAGCTTCCCGAAGAACTCGGCCTTGTTTGTCGCCTCGTAGCCGATCCGGTTCAGGTTGATGGTGACGACCCCGATCGAGCCCGTCGAATCGCCGGGCCCCCAGATGCTCCCCGGCCGGCGCATCAGCTCCCGCTGGTCGAGGTTAAGACGGCAGCACATGGCCCGGATATCGCCGGGGCTCATGTTCGTTCCGATGTAGTTCTGAAAATAGGGGATGCCGTATTTGGCCGTCGCTTCAAACAGAAGGCTCGCATTGGGGGAATCCCAGTCGAAGTCATTGGTCAGGTTGTAGGTCGGGATGGGGAACGTAAAAACGCGGCCCTTCTGGTCGCCTTCGATCATGATCTCCAGGAAGGCCTTGTTGATCATGTCCATTTCGGCCTGGTGCTGGCCGTAGGTAGCCTCAAGCTCTTCTCCGCCCACAACGACTTTCTTGTTCTTCATGTCGTCGGGAACGGTCCAGTCGAAGGTCAGGTTGGAAAACGGCGTCTGCCAGCCCCACCGCGACGGGACGTTGAGCCCGAAGACGAGCTTCTGAATGTCCTGTTTGACCTGGTCGTAGCTCAGGCGGCCGTGGCGGATGAAGGGCGCGAGCAGGGTGTCCACGGACGAGAAGGCCTGGGCGCCCGCGAATTCACCCTGCATGGTCCCGATGTAGTTGACCATGTGAAGCGTCGCCGTTTCCAAGTGCTTGGCCGGGCTGGAATGGACCTGGTTCGGGACGTGGCCGAAACCCCTCCGCAGGAGGTTCTCCAGGGACCAGCCGGCGCAGTAGCCGACGATGGGATAGGAGAGGTCGTGGATATGGAAATCTCCCTCCTGGTGGGCCTTCTTGATCGGCTCGGTGTAGATCTGATTGAGGGCGAAGTTGGAAAGGACCTCGCCGGAGACCCTGGCGTTGAGACCCGAAAAGCTCGTCACGCCTTCGTTGCTGTTCTCGCGGATCTTCCAGTCGGCGTCGTTGATATAGTCCTTGATGAGCCGCTCTAGGTTGAGCCCGGTCTTCTTGGCCTCACGGATGCCCTTGTGCTTCTCGCGGTAGAGGATATAGTTCTTGGCGACATCGAGGTAGCCCTGTTTCATCAGGACCATTTCAACGATGTCCTGGATCTGTTCGACGGAAGGAACGGTGTAGCCGCCGAACTTCTCCTCGATCATGAACGCGGCGATGTCGGATGTCGTTTTGGCGGACGAAGGGTCCACGGTCCCCTGCGATTCCATGGCTTTGGAAATGGCTTTCGTGATCTTGTCCTGGTTGAAGTCAACGACCGTGCCGTCCCTCTTCTTGATGCGGGAAATACCTTTGACCATCATCATCCAAGGCCTCCTTTATTTATGTTCGTGCTTTTGCGAAGTCGGTCTTTTAATGCCCAATAAAAAATGCTAAAATCGGCTGCGCTTTTACCCATGGAAAAACACGTAACCTTCGGCAACCCTCCCATATTTTGTATGTTCCGAAGGTTGCTAACACAAAATCTTGTGTTATCGACCCAGAATCTACACCCGATTTTGGGGCTTGTCAAGCCCCAAAATAACGATTTTTAAAGATTTTTTGAGGTCCTCATGAAAACGCTCGATATCCGAACCAGGGCCGGGGAAGAGATTGTCGATTTGACCGCGGAAGTCCAAGAGATCGTCGCATCTTCCGGGGTCAAGGACGGCCTTTGCCTCATCTTCGTCCCCCACACGACGGCCGGAGTTACCATCAACGAGAACGCCGATCCTGACGTCCGGGCCGACATCCTGACGGCTCTGCGGCACGCCGTCCCGGACAGCCTCCCCTTCGCCCATTCCGAGGGCAACTCCCCCGCCCACGTCAAAGCCTCCCTCATCGGCTCGTCCGTCACGGTCATCGTCGAAAGCGGACGGCTCCGCCTCGGAACGTGGCAGGGGATTCAGTTCTGCGAGTTCGACGGCCCGCGCTCGCGGAAGCTATACATCCAAGTCCTATGAATCAGCGCTAATCTCTTATGATTCTCTTACGGAATTCCAGGGACACGACACCAATTCCAGAGAATTAGTTCATGTCCCGGAATTCCGGCTCAGGTCCTGTCGGCAATTTTGGGTTGGGGGCTTGGGCTGGGCGGACGGAGCGGACCTTGTAGGTATTGCTTATATGGTCCGACCGCAGATGGCCGTGGATTAGCCTGAAGTCTTGGGCCTGAGGAGCCGAGAAGGGCGCGAGTCTCAGGCGATTCTTGATCGGAGCCGGGAGCAAAGCCCTTCCCTATGCCCTCCTCTTGAAATCACGGTCATCGAAGGCGAATCCCAACCGTGCGAGCGCGGCGGCCAGGTCGGTCACGGGCGCGTAAACGACACCCTTCATGCCGAGCGACACCG
>CAZSMW010000183.1:0-5178 GCA_964607985.1 uncultured Eubacteriales bacterium | reverse complement strand
GGCGTCCGACGGCCGCGATGCTGTCTCCCCGGATGGCGATATCGGCGTAGAACCACGGATTTCCCGTGCCATCGATGACCCGGCCGTTGGCGATGATGAGGTCGTAATCCACCGGCGTTTTTCCCGTCCGGCATCCTCCGATCAAAAGAATTAACAGAATCGAGGCCCAGCCAAAACCTTTCTTTGTCCTCATATCCACCTCCATGCCGCCGGGGCCCTGCGGTGTCCGCAGGACCGATGACGCGCTTTGACGTCCAAAAATTCTTAATTATATATATGTTTAAAACAAAAACCTGTCAAGCGTCGTCCGTTTTCGCCCCGGATTCCTTTCGCGCCGAAGGGCACAAGATCGTCGATATGCCGGCGGATTTCAACGACATCGCCAAGAGAGTTGACATTGTCTATAAAATCGTATATTAAGCAAAGGTTTCTATTATTATTATAAAATTATGAGGGAGGTTCTAATGTTCCGTCAAAAATTTATCTTCTCTTTTTTGAGCCTCTTTATTCTCCACGTATTCATGAGCGGCTCAACCTATTCTTCGGGACCTTCCGAATTCAATTCTGAACTTCTGAAGGCGTTGAAATGGCGGCAGATTGGCCCGGCCTGTTTTGGCGGCCGCATTGATGACATCGAAGCTGTGCCGGACAATCCCAACATCATCTTCATCGCCGCCGCCTCCGGAGGGATTTTTAAGAGCGTCAACAACGGCGTGACCTGGAAGCCGGTTTTTGATGAAGAAGCCGTAGCTCTGTCCATCGGCGATATCGCCATTGCCCCCTCAGACCCTAATATCATCTGGGCCGGAACCGGAGAGCCCAACAGCCGCCAGAGCTCTTCCTGGGGAGACGGAGTTTATAAGTCCATGGACGGCGGCGAGATATGGAAATACATGGGCCTCAAAGACACGCACGCCATTGGCCGGGTTGTCATCCACCCCAAGAACCCCGACATCGTTTATGTGGCCGCCCTGGGGCACCTCTGGGGCCCGAATAACGAACGCGGCCTTTACCGGACAAAGGACGGAGGCAAGACCTGGGAAAAAATCCTTTTTATCAATGAAAATACCGGAGTTGTCGACGTCGCCCTGGAGGATAACGGCCGCATTCTATATGCGGGTGCCTACCAGCGGCAGCGGAGGGCATGGGGCTTTGTCGGAGGCGGTCCCCACGGCGGACTCTATCGTTCACTTGACGGGGGGGACACCTGGGAAAAACTGGCAAAAGGACTGCCCGAGGGCGACATCGGCCGGATCGGTCTTGACATCTCCAAGAGCCGGCCCAACATCGTCTATGCCATCATCGAGAACAAAAAATACGGCGGAGTTTTCCGGTCAGAAGATCGAGGCGAGACATGGACCCGGATGAACGAAATTAACCCGCGTCCGATGTACTACAGCCAGATCCGCGTCGACCCCAAAAACCCCAACAAAATCTGGCTGCTGGACAATCCGCTTTTCCTCTCCCTCGATATGGGGAAGACCTTTTCGAGCCAGGGGACAGGAGAGAAAATCCATGTCGACCATCATGCCCTCTGGATTAACCCCAACAACACCGACCACTTACTCCTGGGGAATGACGGAGGATTCTACATTTCTTACGACGGCAGCAAGAATTGGGACTTTATCGACAATCTTCCGATCGGACAGTACTATGCCGTTGGCATTGACACCCGCGATCCTTACTGGATCTATGGGGGGACTCAGGACAACGGCAACTGGGGAATTCCCAGCCGGACCTTAAGCGCAGCCGGAATCCTTAACTCCGATGTCGTCAACATCGCCTATGGAGACGGATTCTATGCGGCCGTCGACCCCAAGGATCACAGGGCCATCTTCGCCGAATCCCAGAATGGACGTCTCTATTTCGTCGACCTTGTCACCAGAGAGGAAAAAGGGATCAGGCCCGTCTCCGAAGACCAGGAGAAAAAATACCGCTGGAACTGGAGCTGCCCTTTGCTCATCTCTCCCCACGATTCCAATGTTCTCTTTTATGGAAGCAACATTCTCTTCAAGACGTCCGACAGGGGCATGACCTGGGCGGAAAGCAGTCCCGACCTGACCCGCGGCAACCTGGACTGGAAAAAGCTCCCGATCATGGGCGTCGAGAGGAATGACGACACCCTCTCCCGCGACGACGGCGTCGACGCCTACGGGACCATAACCACCATCTCGGAATCCCCCGTACAGGCCGGGCTGATCTATGTCGGCACGGACGACGGCAATGTCCAGATGACCCAGGACGGCGGAAAAACCTGGCAGAACATCACCGACAGGTTCAAGCTCTCCTCCCCGCACTGGGTGAGCCGTGTCCTGGCTTCAAGCCAGGCCGCAGGAACGGCCTATGTCTCTTTTGACGGACATCAAGACGACGACTTCAAACCGTATCTGTATATGACGACGGACTTCGGCAAGACCTGGAAGAGCCTCGCGGGCAACATCCCTGACGGAATGGTCACCAACGTCGTTGCCGAGCATCCGAGAAACCCGAACCTTCTTTTTGTCGGAACCGAGTTCGGTCTTTTTGTGACCGTTGACGGCGGAAAGAACTGGGCTCTGGCCTCAGGGAACCTTCCTCGTGCGCCGGTGGACGACATCATTGTCAATGCCAGGGATAACGACCTTATCCTGGCAACCCACGGCCGGAGCATCATCATCCTGGATGACATTTCCATGTTGGAAAATCTGAGCGCTTCTGTCCTCAATTCAGAAGCCTATTTCTTCCCGGTCAGGGATGCCACCCAGTTCTATGAGATACGGAACCTGCCTGATCCGGGGGCGTCGGAATTTTCTGGCCCCAATCCCGACTATGGAGCCTTGATTTCTTACTATCTCAAAAACGACCCTCTGAAGGAGGAAAAGCCGGCGCCGGCCAAAGAGAAAACGGATAAAGCCGAAGAGAAACAAGAACCCAAGAAAGAACCCAAGATCAAAATCGTCATCCTGGACAAGGACGGAAAGGTGGTCAAGGAACTTGAAGGCCCGGATAAAAAAGGCTTTAGCCGGACGAGCTGGGACCTCCGCTATTCCCTTCCTTTTGAATCCAAGGGAGAGGACGGCTGGTTTGGCCCGCTCAAGGGCCATTTTGTCCTTCCGGGCGAATACACAATCAAGCTCCAGGCGCGCAACGTCGAGCTTGTCCAGAAATTCAACGTAAAAATGGATTCTCAGGCCAGGACAACGTCCGAAGCGCTCCAGGCCAGGTTTGACGCCGTGGTGAAAGTCAGCGAGTTCCAGCGGGCTTTTAAAGACGCCCAAAAGGCCGGCGAGCAAGTGTTCAAGGAATTCAACCGCTTGAAAGATCTCGTCAAAGAGAAGAAAGATGCTTCGGACGAAGTCAGAAACAAGGTTGATGCCTTCTCTAAAAAGCTCGAAGAAAAAAGAAGGCATGGGGCGGAGGCTGGGACTCCCCGGAGTTTGTCATCATGGACCTGGCCGGACAACTCCAGGCATCAACTTCTGCGCCGACTCAAGCCCAGTTGAGATCCATTCAACATCTCGCAATAAAGCTGGAGAAGACCATTGCCGAGCTCAACGAGATACTGACCAAAGAGTTCCCCGAGCTTCAAAAATTCCTGGAGAGCCAGGGGATTAAGGCCGTCAGCGCCGAGCCGGTCAAGCCGCCTAAGAAAAATTGAAGTGGAGGACCATGGCGTCGAAATTCTTGCCGTAGCTCTTGATCACTGCACCCTGGCCGGCGGCGCCATTCAAATTTTTGAACTGAATCCAAATATCTGCATTTATTTCAGTTCGAAAGGCGCCCTCATTTCCGCGGTTTTTCCCGAGAACACGTCCCTCACGCGAACGACGAGCTCGTACTTCCCCGGAGCCAGGCCGGCCAAGCGGAACCTGTTCCCGCGGTTGATCCCTCCCTCGGATCTCCGGGCGATCGGGACCTGGATGTCCCCGGGATCGCCGATCTCGGCCGCCGGTTCGTTCCCCTTGAGGATCCGCTCCTCGATCCGCAGCCTGGCCACGCCGAGGGCCTCGTCGAAGGTCGCGTTATAGATCTGATAAAAATAGGCCAGATCGTTGCTCCCGGAATATTGGGACATCGTGCTGGGCTTGACGTCCAGGTCTCCGAAGATATAGGGCCCTCTCGGGGGCCCGGCCATGTTCAATTTGTCCGGGACCTTGAGGGCCATGCCCCGGAGCGTCTGCATGGCCGGGAGGTCCTTGGTATCGATCACGACGCCCTGGGGGTTCGTCTCGACCCTCCGGATGTCCCGGGCCAGGATGATCGCGCTTACGCCGAAATCGCCGGAGGCGAGGTCCGGGACGTCGATCCACCTGTCCGCGTAACCAACGTTCCCGCTCAATTCGTCCCAGACGACGAGGTGCAGAAAATACCGGCCGGGCTTCAGGCTCGCGCCCTGGAGGTACTGATAGTTCTCCGTGAACCGCCGCTGGTAGCTTTCCTCTTTGAGGCTCATCTCCAGCCTGTCGCTCTTCTGGAAGACGGGGCCATTCGCGTCCTTGACCTCGATGTAGAAATTGACCAGGCCCTGGTACCTGTCCTTGGCGGGGCGGAATTCCAGGTCTTTGGCCGCCACTTCGAGGACCATGGGAATGTAGGTCAGCCCGTCCGCGCCGCGGAGGTAATTCTCCCTCGAAAAGAAAGAAAGCGCGCTCACCGACGCATAGGATTCAACGATCCCCTTGAGCTTCCGCTGCCTGGAGCTCCGTTCGAGCTCCTCCAGGACCTCTCCCCTGGACTTGGTGAGCTCGGCCATCTGCTGGAGCTGCTGAAGCGGCTGTTGATAGGCATTCTGGGGCATCTCGGTCCGGGACTTGTCGGACGGGTTATCGTTGTAGCCGACGTAGCGGGCGGGGAGCGAAACGTTCCGGAGTGCGTTGGCCAGGGCCGGGTTGTCCGTAAGCTGGTAGGAGCCGGCGCCGTAGTAATTGACGAAGGTGAAATCGACGCGGCTTCCCTGGGTTTTGAGCCCGGGGATATTCCTGTAGGTCCAGACCTCGGACGGGAACTCGGCGGTGGGCGCCTGGACGCCGAAGAGGAACCCCCTTCCCCCGCCCGGGTTCGTCTCAAAGAAATCCGGGGGCCCGAACATGATGTAAACTCTTCCCCGGTCCGAGCGCCAGCCCGTCTTCCCCTCGAAATAGGTGTCATTGGCGAAGGCGATCCTCCGGTAGTGCTCTTCCCGGAACTCGTTGACCGGGG
>CAZSMW010000182.1:0-3623 GCA_964607985.1 uncultured Eubacteriales bacterium | reverse complement strand
ATGACGCCTGGAGAGCGCGGACGGACAACTTGAAAGCCGTCAGCGCTGCCCGATGAGCCGGAAATCACCCGGACCTCCCCTTCGGCATAAGAGAGCTTTATGAGAAATATTCGGCCGGGGGATCCGCGGCCATCAAGAGCTGCTGCAAGGCGACCTGAGGCGGCGGGGGCCTCTCCGCAACAAAGGTGAGCTTGAGGTGGCCAATGATACGATCGACCACGGAGAAATTCGTGAGGAACACGATAACCTTCATTCGACCGCCGCATTTGGGACAGAGCATGGGGTCGACTTCATAGACCTTCCGGATCATGGCAGCGCTTCGCAGTCCTATATGAGGCTTCCGAATTAGGGCCGCCCAACCTTTGGAAGGAAGGCGCCGGAGCTCTTCCTCAACGATCCGGAGCACCGACAGGCTCGCCTTTTTGACCTTCCCCCGATGGGCGTTCGCATAAAGGCCGAAGTATCGGACCATCACTTGGCCCTTGTCGGGAATATGCGAGGTCACCCGGGCGATAAATATGTGGCTGTGGACGTTGAAGCCGGAGTGAGGCCAGAAGAGAATGCGCTCGGCCCATTCCGGGCTCAGCAGTTCCTTGCGGACAAGCATCGCCAGGACCTCGCGGGCGAAGATCTCGGCGAGACGCGAGTCGTCGATCCGCAGGATCTTATGGAAGACGCCCGCACTCATGAACCGTTTCCGGTTCATGAGTACAGGCGAAACCGCCGCCTCGTCGGTCCCGCCCTCGGTCACCAGAAAATGGAGGTGCATGTGTGGATTGATCCGGTCCCCAAAGATCTGGATGGCGGCGATGACCCCGGGCGTAAGCGCGCTCCCGGTCACAACCTCGAAGTAACGGCTCAGGGACCGGAGGGCGCAGCGGCAGAGATCGCCGAGGAGATAAGCACTGAAACGGGCATAGGCATTACACGGGGGGAATGGCGTGCCTAGCGGATTCGAACCTCCGACCGTTGGATCCGGAGGCCGCGGATTCCATGCTTAAGGAGCATCATCAGCCCATCGGCCTAGCCGGCTGTGGCAAAAACATCAACGTCTGTTTTGGAATAGGTCTCTGCAGGAAACGCTTGGCTATTCGGCTTTTTCCCGGACGACGTTCTTATAGGACAAAACAGGGAATGCGCACGGCCTTGTGGACTTGTCGAACTCGACGCGAAAATCCTTCCCTCTGAGGTCACAGGCACCGGTCACCAGGTCAAGGAACTCTTTTATCAAAATGTAGGTTCCCTTGTCTGCGGAAGAGGCCACCGGGGACCCGGGAAGGCCTTCGTAGACATAGACCTTCCCTCCCCGGAAACGGAATTCCTCGATCCTGTCGGTCACGTCCACTCTCCGATAGCCGCGCTCCCTTTTGTCGAGGCTGAGCAGCTCCTCTTTGGTGATCAGATACAAAATGCCGTTGATCCAGCCCTTTTTCTTGGGATAGATATTTAGTTCCGCAGCTCCGATGATAGGAACGCGTTCCGTGTCGCGCAGGAAATACGCATCGATCTTCTTGGCGCCCGCCGCGATCGCTTGGGGATCGTTGAATGGGCGAACGCATGTCCACGCCCTCTCGTACCCCCTGAGATGAACTTCGTAGATCGGACCGTCGTATTTGTGCCCCAATGTCTGCCCCATGCTCGGCAAGGAGATCAAGGAACCGTAGGCGATGATTCCCGCAGAACCCTCAGGAATTTCAATCGTGCTTTTTCGTTTCGCGGCACAAGCGGATAATGAAGATAGAAACAGCGCAAACAGGCAAAGTGACAAGCCCAAGATTAATCTAGTCCTAGAAGTCTGTTCTTGTGTCATCGGAATTCTCCCTTCAAGTCATATTCCTCTCCCGAATGCAATTCGAAGGATAGCACCGATGTGGAGAGCGATCAATCGATGTATCAAGTCCCAGATTTGCCGATAAGGTAAAAAGGATAAGTAACATGATGATGTGATGCACCTCCCGATGGGTGGCTATCTTGTGATAGATTCCCCATCAGAGAGAATCTTTTCAGGAGGTGCACAGATGAATTATACTCTCACATGACGATGATGGATCAGGAAGGCCAGGTGCTCCGATCGGGCCGGGTTCCCAACCTTCGGGCCGAGATCGAGAAGTTCCTGGAAGGTGGGGAGGCGATGGAAGCCGTCATCGAGACTGGCCGCTCGAGCACCACGATGGTGGATGTTTTATGAAGTGAAAGCCATCGCCAGGGCGAAGATCAAGACGGACAAACGGGGAATCGAAGGCATTTGTGTCCCGGTTCACCGACGTGGCTCATCTTCATGCCTATGCGGGGGTCATCCCCTCGATTCACAGCTCCGGCGACAGGACCCATTATGGGAAGATCATCAAAGCGGGAAATCGCTGGTTGCGGTGGGCGGCGGTGGAGGCGGTCTGGCCGGCCATCCGGGCGGATTTTGACCTGCGTTGCTTTTACGAACGGCTGGCCCGCGGCAAAGGCGCGAACAAGGCCAAAGTGGCCATGGCCAGGCGACTTCTGACGATCATTTACAAGGTTTGGAAAGAAGGACGGAATTACATTGCGTATCGGAGATAACTCGGCCGCCTTGAGAAATTCTTTAATGGGCTTGCAAAAGCCGCATTGGCGGATAGGTTAAGGGGCCGGGACCTGACGTTAGAGTGTGTGCGGACATAGCCTTCGGGCTAGGGGCACGGATAGAAGGGTGGTCCACAAGACCTAAAGAGAAGGCAAGAGAAGAAAGGAGAAGAAAAAAGAAAAAACCGCTTGCATCACATCATCATAGAAGGTATTTCCTTTTTCCGCGACGCGACGAATTCCTGCGCCGACCGATGAATCTCCCCATTTGACCACATGGGTAATATGCTTCCGGCCGCTCGGCGATGTCAATGACACCGAAAAATACGACAATCGAGCCCGAAAAGCATATTTGGACGAAAAACCCTCTCGCACCGGCTGAAAGAGGATAGACTCCCGCGCCCTCCTGATCATCAAATCCTAGAAATATTCCCCGCTCTCCTCGGCCGCTATGAGCGCAACCTGCTCGAAGACATGGGGCGGCGGTAGCTTCGCCGCCACAAACACAAGCTTCAGATGATCGATAATCCGGTCCACTACGGCAACCTCCGTGATGAAGGCGACGACCTTCATCCGGCCTCCGTACTTCGGGCAGGTCATGGGGTCCACCTCATAGACCTTCCGGATCAGGGCCGCCCATCCTTTAGAGGGAAGGCGCCGGAGCTCTTCCTCAACGATCCGGAGCACCGACAGGCTCGCCTTCTTGACCTTCCCCCGATGGGCGTTGGCGTAGAGCCCATAGTAACGGACCATGACCTGACAAATAATCCATCACCTCCGTCTCCTGCCCCGCGCCGTCACGGCCCCAGCGATAACCGACCTTGCCCTCGGGTTCCAGAAATGTCAGCCGCTCCAAGGCGAGCACCGTCCGGAGCATGTACTTCCCCACCCGCTCAGCCTCGATCTTCGTCTTGGCCCGGACCAAGCTGAGGCGATGACCGCGGCCCGGAAGGGCGAATCAGGTCGAGAAAACGTCAACAGCCGTTGCCGCTCGTCGGAGGCAATGGGAAACGCAAGGGTACGGACACGTCCCGCGTTTTCAACGAAGGATGATGTTTCTCCCGTCGAAC
>CAZSMW010000181.1:0-1766 GCA_964607985.1 uncultured Eubacteriales bacterium | reverse complement strand
GGTGCTGTTCACCGACGAGCACCGGTTGAAGAAGGTCCCGCTCAAGGGAGAGTGGCTCAAGGAATGGGAAGTTTTCCAGGACTTTCTGGAGGCCGACAAGATCATCAACGTCCCCATCGCCAAGGTTCACAGCCTGTGCCGGCTGACGCTGTCGATGAAGAACTGGCTGGGGGCGATCGGCGGGGCCCGGAACCAGCTCCACCAAAAGCTCGACCAAAGCATCGTCGACCTCCAGGCATTCTTCAAACCATCGTTGACGGTCCTCGACGCCTACCGGATCCTCATCCGGAACGGCCCGCAGGGCGGCCGGCCCTCCGACACCCAGCTCACGAAGACGGTAATCGCCGGGGTGGACGCGGTGGCCGTGGACACGCTGGGGGCTACGTTCTTCGACATCAAGCCGCAGGAGCTGCTTTACCTGCGCCTGGCCCAGGAGCGGGGGCTCGGCAAGTTCGAACTGGAGAAGCTGCGCATTGAAAAGAGAACAGTCTAGGAAATACCGGGTCCTTCAGGTCCTTCGCATCGCGACGCAGGCGGGGTTTTTCGGCCTATTCGTGTATCTCTTCGCCGTGAGCCACTACACGGGGCAGGATTATATCGGACGGACGGTGGAGCGGTTCTTTCACTTCGACCCGCTTATCGCCCTGACGACGTTCTTCGCCTCCCGGACGTTTTTCGCTTCGTTCGCGCTGGCGGGAGTTACGGTCCTCCTGACGCTCGTCCTGGGACGGGTCGTCTGCGGCTGGGTCTGTCCGCTCGGAGCGGTCCACCAGTTTTTCTCTTTCATCTTCAAGAAGGCGAAGTTCCTCCGGCCGAAGAAGGAGGAGAAAGCGAGCGTCTCCTGGAAGTACGCGGTCCTCGTCTTCGTCCTGGTGAGCGCCGTGTTCACGCTGGATGTTACGGGGATTCTCGATCCTCTGAGTTTCCTCTACCGTTCGTTCGCCATAGGCATCTTTCCCGGCCTGACCCGCATCGCTTCGGGATTCGTCGGGCTTCTCTACGGCCTCCACATGAACTCCATCGCCCAGGCCGTCTCCCAGTTCATGGACAACATGATGCTCAACGACACCTTCCGGCAGGGATTCCTGATCATGCTGATCTTCGCCGGGTCCGTCGCCCTCAACGCCTGGAAGGAGCGGTTCTGGTGCCGGTATATCTGCCCGCTCGGGGCGCTGCTCGGAGTCTTCTCGCGCTTTAACGTCTTCAAGCTCCGGATCGACGAGGAGAAGTGCATCAAGTGCGGGCTGTGCACGACGCACTGCGAGACGCAGGCCGTGCCGTATCCGAACGAGAAGTGGCGGAGCGCAGAATGCGTCTACTGTGAGACCTGCGCGGCCATCTGCCCGACGGCGGCGATCACGTTCCCGGCAAAAGCGAAGTCGGAGAAGCTCGCAACGGTCGACCTCTCGCGGCGTAAGCTCATCCTGACGACGGCACTTGGGGCGATCGCGGCCCCGTTCTTCCGGATAACCCCGGCCCGGAAGCGGGCCGGCCTGAAGCTTATCCGTCCGCCGGGGGCCCTCGCCGAGGAGACGTTCCTCCAAAAATGTGTCAAGTGCGGCGAGTGTATGAAAGCCTGTCCGACCAACGCCCTTCAACCGGCGCTCTCGGAGGCCGGGCCCGAAGGGATATGGACGCCCATGCTGGTCCCGAAGATCGGCTACTGCGAATACTACTGCTCGCTTTGCACCCAGGTCTGCCCGACCGGGGCGATCAAGGAATTGAAGATCGAGGAAAAGACAAAGACCAAGATCGGCTCGGTCTGG
>CAZSMW010000180.1:0-8516 GCA_964607985.1 uncultured Eubacteriales bacterium | reverse complement strand
CGCCAGCCCCTTCGTCGCCAGCACCTTCGTGATCGCCGCTGTCAGCGTCGTCTTCCCGTGATCGATGTGCCCGATCGTCCCCACGTTGACGTGCGGCTTCGTCCTCACAAATTTTTCCTTGGCCATGACTTACCTCCTGATGACTCTCATAGTGTCCATGATATTCACTGCCTATGAAGGGGCATTCTCCCTTCGATCCGGGCGATGATCTCCTGCTGAACGTTCGCCGGCGCCTTCTCGTACTGGTGGAACTCCATGGAAAAGACGCCGCGGCCCTGGGTGAGCGTCCGGAGCACAGTCGCGTACCCGAACATCTCGGACAAGGGCACGAAGATCCTGATGATCCGGGCGCCGCCCCGCGGCTCCAGACCCTCGATGCGGCCGCGCCGGGAGTTGATGTCTCCCGAGATGTCCCCGAGATAGTCGTCCGGGCTGATGACCTCGAGGTTCATGATGGGTTCCAGGATCACGGGATTCGCCTTCCGTCCCGCTTCTTTCAGAGCCAGGGAGCCCGCGATCTTGTAGGCGATCGGGCTGGAATCCACTTCGTGGTACGAGCCGTCCAGGAGAGTGGCCTTCAGATCGGTGACGGGGAAGCCCGCTACGAGGCCGGCTTCCATGGCCTCCCGGATGCCCGTTTCGACGTCGGAGATGAACTCCCTGGGGATGACACCTCCCCTTGTCTTGTCCGCGAACTCGAACCCCTTGCCCCGGGCGATCGGTTCGATGGAGATCCGGCAATGACCATACAGGCCCTTGCCTCCCGTCTGACGGATATATTTCCCTTCGCCCTCGGCGGAGGCCTGGACCGTTTCCTTGTAGGCGACCTGCGGCTTGCCGAGGTTGGCCTGGACCCCGAACTCCCGCTCCATGCGGTCCATGATGATGTCCAGGTGGAGTTCCCCCATGCCCCAGAGGATGGTCTGTCCGGTCATCGGGTCCCGCATGACCTTGAGGGTGGGGTCTTCCTTGGTGAACTTGGCCAAGGCGTTTGCCAGCTTCGCATGATCGGTCTTGGACCGGGGCTCGATGGTGGCGGAAATGACGGGTTCAGGGAACTTGATGGATTCGAGAACGATGGGGCGGCTCTTCAGACAGAGCGTATCCCCGGTGGCCAGGTTCTTCATGGAGCCCATGGCCGCGATGTCGCCCGCATTGACTTCCTTGACCTCTTTTCTCTTGTTGGCGTGCATCTCCAGAAGTCGCGACAGCTTCTCCTCTTCGTCCTTCGTGGAGTTGTAGATCAAGGAGCCCAGGTGGGCCTTCCCGGAATACACCCGGAAGAAGGCCAGGTTGCCGAGAAAAGGATCGTTCATGATCTTGAAGACGAGGGCCGAGAAAGGCTCGCTGTCCGAGGCCGCGCGGGTTTCGGAGGCCCGCGTCCGGGGATGGCGCCCGACGACGGGCGGGATGTCAAGGGGAGAGGGCAGGTAGTCCACGACAGCGTCGAGGAGGGGATGGATCCCCTTGTTTCTGAATGATGCGCCGTAAAGGACAGGAACGAACTTCAGCCCGATCGTCCCCCTGCGGATGGCCCCCTTGATAGCGGGCGCGGAGATCTCCTCTCCGTCCAGATACTTCTCCATCAGGACGTCATCCGTCTCGCTGATCATTTCGATCATCTCCAGCCTTTTTTCCTCAACGAGGTCCCGATTCTCGTCGGAAACCTCTCTCACTTCGAATTCCGTCCCGAGGATGTCCGTTCCCCAGTCGATCTCTTTCCTTGCGACCAGGTCGATGACTCCCCGGAAGCCATCCTCCCGACCCATCGGGACCTGGATCGGCAGGGGCCGGGCCGCGACCCTCGTCCGTAACTGTTCGACGGCCCTCTCGGGGTCGACGCCCACCCTGTCCATCTTATTGATGTAGACGATCCTGGGGACCCGATACTTGTCGGCCTGTCTCCAGACGGTCTCGGACTGGGGCTCTACGCCGCCCACGCCGCATAAGATCGCGATCGCTCCGTCGAGAACCCTTAATGAGCGCTCGACTTCAGCGGTAAAATCCACGTGCCCGGGAGTGTCGATGATGTTGATCCGGTGGCTATGCCAGTAGCAGGTCGTGGCGGCCGACGTGATGGTGATTCCGCGCTCCTGCTCCTGGACCATCCAATCCATGACCGCCGTTCCCTCGTCCACCTCTCCCATCTTGTAAGTGATTCCCGTGTAAAAGAGGATCCGCTCCGTCGTGGTGGTCTTCCCCGCGTCGATATGGGCCATGATCCCAATGTTCCTCACGTTCTCGACCGGATGCGACCGCATATGTCCTTTTCTCCATCATTCGACGCGCTTCAAGCCTGAATTGCGAATCGGAGATCACCATTTATAATGAGCGAAGGCTCTATTGGCTTCCGCCATTTTGTGGGTGTCTTCCCTCTTCTTGATCGCCCCGCCGCGGTTGTTGAGGGCATCGATGATCTCCGCGGACAGCTTTTCCGACATGCTCTTCCCGTTCCTCGCCTCGGCGTAATGGATCAGCCACCGGACACCCAGAGAGAACGAACGGCCGGGCGGCACTTCGATGGGCACCTGGTAATTGGCCCCGCCGACGCGCCTGGACTTTGTTTCCAAGATGGGCCTGACGTTTTCGATGGCCTTCTCCAGGGCCTTGAGGGGATCTTCCTTGGTTTTCGTCTTGACGATCTCCATCGTGCCGTAAACAACACGCTCGGCGATGTTCTTTTTGCCTTTCTTCAAGAACAGGTTGATGAAGCGGGCGACCAGCGTGCTGTTGTAGAACGGGTCGGGCGGGATTTTTCTTTTCTTGATGATTCCGCGTCTGGGCATATCCGATCTCCCTTAGGACTTGACCTTCTTCTCTTTCGGCTTCTTCGCTCCGTACCGGGACCTGGCCTTCGAACGGCCCTGGACGCCTTCGCAGTCGAGCGTGCCCCGGATGAGATGATAGCGGACGCCCGGAAGGTCCTTGACACGGCCTCCGCGGACGAGAACAATGGAGTGCTCCTGGAGGTTGTGCCCGACCCCGGGGATGTAGCCGGTCACTTCGATGTTATTGGTGAGCCTCACCCTGGCCACCTTCCGCATGGCCGAGTTCGGTTTCTTGGGCGTCATCGTGAAAACGCGGATGCAAACGCCCCTCTTCTGGGGACTCCTGTCCAACGCAGGCGCCTTGCTCTTATACCTTTTGAGCGTCCTGCCCTTTCTGACAAGCTGGTTTACGGTCGGCAAAACACCTACTCCTCTAATAAAAAATTGGAATCATTCACCCCAAGGAGAATATCCCGAGACGAATGCGGGGATGATAGCAGAAATATCTATCCCTGTCAAGAAATTTAAGAAAATTTTAGTGGTCCGGCGGCAGTCATCCCTGGGCCGGAATATCCTCTTCCTTTTCGTGCTGTTGAGGTTCGAATTCTTCTCTCAGTTCGACGTTCCGATAGAACTTGTAGCCGGTTCCCGCGGGAATCAGCCGGCCCATGATGATGTTCTCCTTCAGTCTCCTCAAATAATCCACTTTCCCGTAAAGGCTTGCCTCTGTCAGGACCCTTGTCGTCTCCTGGAAGGAGGCGGCGGCGATGAAGCTGTCCGTGCTCAGGGCGCTCTTCGTGATGCCCAAGAGGAGGGGTCTGGCCTTGGCGGGCTTTCCCCCCTTCTTCATCACCTTCTCGTTCTCCTCCTGGAAGATGAATTTGTCCACCTGTTCGTCCACCAGGAACTCGGTGTCCCCCACCTCCTCGACCTTGATCCAGCGCAACATCTGCCGGATGATCGTCTCGATATGCTTGTCGTTGATCGTGACACCCTGGAGACGGTAGACCTCCTGAACCTCGCGGAGCAGGTATTCGGCCAGCTCCTTCTCGCCTAGGACCTTGAGGATATCGTGGGGGTTGACAGGTCCGTCCATCAAGGGGTTCCCGGCCCGGACCCGGTCGCCGTCGGCGACGCTTAGGTGGGCGCCCTTGGGAATCAAGTACTCCTTCTCCCCGCCGCGCTCGTTGCGTACGGTGATCTTGCGATAGCCCCGGATCAGCCCGCCGATCTGGACAACGCCATCGATCTCGGAGATGACGGCCGGGTTCTTGGGGCGGCGGGCTTCGAAAAGTTCCTCGGCCCTGGGCAGACCGCCCGTAATGTCCTTGGTGCGGGACGCCTCCCTGGGGATCTTAGCCAGGACGTCGCCGGCGAACACCCGTCCGGCATCCTTGATCTCGAGGTTGGCCCCCGAGGGCAGGAAATACCTCTTGAGGATAACCGGGCTCCCCTTGGCGTCCTTCCTCTTCTCGTCGAGGATCTCGATCTGGGGCTGGAATTTCTCGTCCTTGGGATCGATGATGACCTGGGTGATGAGGCCCGTGAACTCGTCCTGGACCTCTTCCATGCTCACGCCGAGGGCCACGTCATGGAAACGGACGTTCCCTGTTTCCTCAGTCAGGATGTAGGTGTTGAACGGGTCCCATTCGACGAATCCCTGGCGTGCCTTGACCTCGTCACCGTCCTTCACGAGCATCCTCGCCCCATAGGGAACCTGGTAATGCTCGATTTCGCGTCCCCTGTGGTCGAGGATGACAATATTGGCGTTCCGGTTGACGACGACCAGGACACCCTCCTTGTTGATGACGGAGAAGAGGTTATTGAACTTGACGACCCCGTCCTTCTTGGCCTCGAGCTTAGACCGCTCGGCGCCCCTCATGGCGATACCGCCGATGTGGAACGTTCTCATGGTCAGCTGGGTGCCGGGCTCGCCGATCGATTGGGCCGCGGTGATCCCGACGGCTTCGCCGAGCTCGACTTGCCGACCGCTCGACATGGCCCGGCCATAGCAGAGCTGGCAGACGCCGCGCTTGGCCTCGCAAGTCAGGACTGAGCGAATCTTGACCCGCTCGATGCCCAGGTTCTGGATCTGCTGGGCCACGATCTCCGTGATCTCATCGTTCATATCAACGATGATCTCGTTCGTATCGGGGTGGACGATTCTTTCGAGGGAGGTCCGGCCGACGACGCGCTCGATGAAAGGCTCGATGATCTCACCGTTCTCGACGATCGCCGTCACGTTGATGCCTTTGAGCGTCCCGCAGTCATGCTCGTCCACGATGACTTCCTGGGAGACGTCCACGAGTTTGCGCGTCAGGTAACCGGAATTGGCAGTCTTCAGGGCCGTATCCGCCAATCCCTTTCGGGCGCCGTGGGTCGAGATGAAATACTGCAAGACGTTCAGCCCTTCCCTCAGGTTGGCGACGATGGGCGTCTCGAGGATTTCGCCGGAGGGCTTCGACATCAGGCCGCGCATCCCGGCGAGCTGCCGGATTTGCTGCTTGTTGCCACGGGAACCGGAGTCCGACATGATGAACAGGGCGTTGAGGCCCGTGCCTTCGAACGAGATCCGCTTCATCTCGTTGATCATGGCCGCGGAAATCTTTTCGGTGACCGTGCCCCAGATCTCAATGACCCGGTTGAACCGCTCGCCCGCCGAGATGGTCCCGTCGCGGTAGAGCTTTTCGATGTCCAGGACATCCTTCTGGGCCCCGTCGACGAGGGCGGCCTTCTCCTTGGGAATGACGAAATCGTCGATGCCCAGCGAGAAGCCGGCCTTCGTGGCATAGGCGAAGCCCAATTCCTTCAGGTTGTCGAGCATGTCGACCGTGGCCGTGGGCCCGGCATTGAGGTATCCGAAAAAGACCAGGTTCTCGAGCCCCTTCTTTCGGAATATGCCGTTGATGAAAGGGATGCCCTTGGGTAGGACGCTGTTGAAGATGATCCGGCCCGGCGTCGTCTCGATATGCTCATGAAGGACGTCATTCGTCGGGCAGGTCAAGACGGCCTGGTCGTCGAAGTAGGTCGTCAGGTTCATGAGGGGTCCTGAGAACCGCAGCTTGATAAGGGCCTGCAGGTCGATCTCCTTGTTCTCCATGGCCAGGAGCACGTCTTCCGGGGAGCCGAAGATCCGACCCTCCCCTTTCAAGCCCTTCTTGCCCAGGGTCAGGTAATAACAGCCCAGGACCATGTCTTGGCTGGGAACGGTCAACGGTCGGCCGTGGGCCGGGGACAGGATGTTGTTCGTCGAGAGCATGAGGGTCTGGGCTTCGATCTGGGCCTCGACCGAAAGCGGGATGTGAACGGCCATCTGGTCGCCGTCGAAATCCGCATTAAAGGCCGCGCAGACGAGCGGGTGGATATGGATGGCCTTGCCCTCGACAAGGATGGGCTCGAACGCCTGGATGCCGAGCCGGTGCAAAGTGGGGGCCCGGTTGAGGAGGATGGGATGCTCCCGGACGACTTCTTCCAGGTAATCCCAGACCTCGGGACGTTCCGCTTCGTGCCATTCGCGGGCAACCTTGACGCTTGGAACGAGCCCTTCCTTCTCCAACCTGTTGAAGATGAAGGGCTTGAAGAGCTCGAGGGCCATCTTCTTGGGCAGCCCACACTGGTTGAGCTTGAGTTCAGGACCGACAACGATGACCGAACGACCGGAATAGTCCACGCGCTTGCCGAGGAGGTTCTGGCGGAACCGTCCCTGCTTGCCGCGCAGGGACTCGCTCAGGGACTTGAGGGGGCGGCGGTTGGCGCCAAGGTGGACCCGGCCCCTCTTGCCGTTGTCGAAAAGGGCATCGACAGCCTCCTGGAGCATCCGCTTTTCGTTGCGGATGATGAGCTCGGGCGCCTTGAGTTCCATGAGCTTTTTCAGCCGGTTGTTCCGGTTGATGACCCTCCGGTAGAGGTCGTTGAGATCGGAGGTGGCGAAACGGCCGCCGTCGAGCCGGACCAGGGGCCTCAGGTCGGGCGGAATGACCGGGAGGACATCCAGGATCACCCATTCGGGCCGGTTCCCCGAACGCTTGAGGGCCTTGAAGACCCGGAGCCGCTTGGCGTAGCGGAGCTTCCTCTGCTGGGAGGTCTCCTTCTTCATCAGTTTCCTCAACCGGTCGGTGTCTTTGGTTATATTGACCCGCTGGAGGAGGACCTTGATGGCCCCGGCGCCGATAGAAACGTCGAACTTGTCACCGTATTTCTCCTGGGCGTCCTTGTGTTCCTCCTCGTTAAGGAGCTGTTTTTCCTTGAGCGGCGTGTCTCCGGGATCGAGGACGATATAGGATTCGAAATAGAGGACCTTCTCCAGGTCCTTGATGGACAGGTCGAGGACGAGGCCGATACGGCTCGGGGGACTCTTGAAGAACCAGATGTGGGCGACGGGCGAGGCCAGATGGATGTGCCCCATGCGCTCGCGGCGGACCTTGGACTTGGTGACTTCGACACCGCAGCGCTCGCAGATGATGCCCCTATACTTCATCCTCTTGTACTTGCCGCAGAGGCACTCATAGTCGTTGATGGGGCCGAAGATCTTGGCACAGAAGAGCCCGTCCTTCTCGGGCTTGAAGGTCCGGTAATTGATGGTCTCAGGCTTCGTCACCTCGCCCCAGGACCAGCTCTTGATCTTCTCCGGGGAGGCGATATTGATCCGCACTCGGTCGAATTCGACCTTCGGTTTACCGCCCATGATCTGCCTGGCGTCCATCATGATTCTCCTTTGACCGCCTGGGGAACAGCGATCCCCCAGGGCAGGATCTCGTCCTTGCCGCCCTTCTCAAGCTCCACGTTCAAGCAGAGGCTCTGGAGTTCCCGGATCAGGACGTTTACGGATTCCGGCAGCCCGGGCTGGAAATCCAAATCACCCTTGACGATGCCCTCATAGATCTTGGCCCTGCCCTCGACGTCGTCGGATTTCACGGTCATCAGCTCCTGCAGGGTGAAGGCCGCGCCGTAGGCCTCCAGGGCCCAGACCTCCATCTCTCCGAACCGCTGGCCCCCGAACTGGGCCTTGCCTCCCAGCGGCTGCTGGGTGATCAGGGAGTACGGCCCCGTCGACCGGGCATGGATCTTGTCGTCCACGAGGTGGTAGAGCTTCATCATGTAGATGTAGCCGACCGTGATCTCCTGGTCGAACGGCTCGCCGGTCATCCCGTCGAAGAGGGAAATCTTTCCGGATTCGGGCAGGCCGGCCTTCTTGAGGAGTTCCTTGATCTCGCGTTCCGACACCCCGTCGAAAACCGGAGTCGCGATCCATATGCCCAGGTTCTTGGCAGCCCAGCCGGCGTGGGTCTCGAGGATCTGCCCCACGTTCATGCGGGAGGGAACGCCCAAGGGATTCAGAACGATCTCAACGGGCGTCCCGTCGGGGAGACGCGGCATGTTTTCTTCGGGAACGATCCTGGCGATGATGCCCTTGTTCCCATGCCGGCCGGAGACCTTGTCTCCCACCGAAAGCTTCCGTTTCATGGCGATGAAGACCTTGATGGCCTGGATGACGCCCGGGGCCAGCTCGTCGCCCTTTTTGAGGTTGTCTACCTTTTCCTTGAAGATCGACCGCTCGGCTTCGATCTGCCTTTTGACCTTCTTATCCAGGTCCTTGATCTTCCTGTCGCGTTCCTCGTTTTGGTTAAGTTTGAGCTTCAGGGCCTCGTCCTCGGAAAGCCCGTCCAGGACCTTCTCGGTGAGCTTGGAGCCCTTCTCGATGGTCAGGGAGCCGGCCTTCTGTGTCTTCTCCGCGACCTTGTCCACGAT
>CAZSMW010000179.1:0-2021 GCA_964607985.1 uncultured Eubacteriales bacterium | reverse complement strand
ACGCCGGGCATTGGGCGAGGTGTTCTTGGCTTTCGTGTCAAAGGTCGTTTCTTCCTTGATCAATTTCGGGTTGGTAGGAAAATTGGAGCCGACAAAATACCCATCCATGGTCCGCTCAAGCAGTGTGTTCTTGAGCCCCAGCTCCAGGCGTGCGATCTCGCCGGTTTTATTATCGCCGATCAGCCAATCGTTGGCATAGCCGCCGTTATTGCCTTCGCGCATGGTGGCTGCCCAATCGTCGATGGAGTCGGCGTATTGAATGGCCTTGCGGGCACGGACAAATTCCGCGATGCCGTTGGGATCAAATCCCTGGAACTGGGTGATGGTGGTTTCGGTGACGATGATGCCACCGGCAGAGACATAGAAGTCGTCTCCGCTGTGGATGAAGCCCGGCATCGCGTCCATGAGGATGCGATGGCCCTTTTCCGGCACCAGGTCCACGATTAAATTCCACCGCTCGCCGATGACGTAGCTTGTCCAGGTGTTGTGGGCCATGACAATCTTGCCGTCCCTGGTCCAGGAACCGGTGGCGGCAAAAGCGCTGCAGTTGCCGGGCGCCTTATTTTCGGCGGCCTTCGGGTTTTTTTTCGATTCCAACCAGGGAACGTAGTAGAAAGCCGTTTCTTGCATCGCATTGAGGGCGACAGCATCCGCGCGGTCAATCTTGTTCGCGCCCAATTTGGCGTTGACGCCGCTGACAATGCCATCGAGTTCCTTCTGGTATTCTTCCGGCGTCTTCGCCCAGAACAGCTTCAGCGATTCGGTGCGATAAAACTCCCAATTCTTTTTCGTGTCGTGTTCCAGCGACATCGCCAACGCGTCGCGAACATCGACGATCTCAGCGGCTGCCAGATACCCGTGTTGATAACCAATCACTTCCGGCGCCCCTTCGAGATGCAGATAGATCCAACCATTAACGTCCTCACGATGAGCATTCGCAATTTTTTGTTCATGAGTCAGGGCAGGGCTTCCGGCGCTCGTGGGTGTGCGCGCCTTCTCCCCGCCGCAGGCGATGGCGAAGATCAGCGAGGCAACGATAAATCCTGATAAAAGCCATCGAGCCGCAAGGCTCTTGGACATGGTCTGCTGGCGCATGGTGAATCTCCTTTATTGAATCGTCAGATAGCCTATTTTTTCCCCTCGATCTCATCAGCCAGGGCCGTCGCGTCATAGAGCTTTCGTAAGCCTTCGAGCATGTACGCGCAGTGGACGGCCACGGCCCGGTTTTTTGTATCGTCGAAGGCGAAGCGCCCGGGCAGGCTTTCGATATTGCCGTCGAAAATCAGGCCGACCAGCTCCGCGTTCCTGTTGACCACCGGGGAGCCTGAGTTGCCTCCGATGATGTCGCCTGTGCTGACGAAGTTCACGGGAGTCGAGAGATCAAGCTTGTCCTTGCGTTCCCAGAATCGCTCGGGAAGCCGAAAATCCCCTTTCCCATCAAAGCTTAAAGCCCGATCATACAGTCCATAAAGAGTCGTTTTGTACGGGGCGACCGTCCCATTCATCGGGTAGCCGACCGCAGCTCCGTAAGAGAGGCGGAGGGTGAATGTCGCATCAGGATAGGTGGCCTTGCCGTAGGCAGCGAAGCGGGCCTTGGCGATTTTCTCTCCGGCCCGAGTTAGGACGCTCTGGATATTATCCCTATCCCATTTCTCCTCAGCCCTCATCATCGGGTCGAGCTTGCGGGCCAGGACGATCAAAGGATCGTCGGACTTCTGGATAGCCTTCTCTCCGCCTTGGACGAGCGATTGACGAAACTTGGCCTCGGCCAGCTTGGTCCCCTCGACCAGCTTTTTAGCGACGCTTTCCGGCGATTCGTTATTGAGAACGGATTTAATGAATTCATCGTCAGGCCCGAGGACGTCCAGGGACCATTTCAGGCCGTTGGCCAACAGGTATTCTTCCATATCCTTGTAAATGGGCGCTGGAGAGAACAGGCTGAACTTCAGCTCATTGAGCTCGGAATCGTGATATCCCGGAATCCTGTCCGCGTCCGGTTTTTTCACCTCGACGACGTAGCG
>CAZSMW010000178.1:0-4558 GCA_964607985.1 uncultured Eubacteriales bacterium | reverse complement strand
TTCCCCAACAAATCAACCGACCTGCCCCCCTCAAAGGGATCCAGCCTCTGTGATAAGATTCTGCTGGATTGACCCGCCGCCGCTTTCCTAAATAGGGCTTGACAATAATCATATATTAGCATAGTATGTCGTTAAATAATCGACATATTGGGGCTAATTATGTTATTTACGATTCGCATCTATGGCAGGGATCGCACTCATGGCCATTGACGTCCGAATCCGGATCCAGGCGGAAATATTCGATTATCAGACCCTGACCGATGCCTTGAAAGAGCTTTCTTTCCCAAGAGATAAGATCACGGATCTGCTCAGGAAGGGGATCATCATAAGGGTCAAAAAGGGATTGTACGTTTTCGGGGACGGGTACCAAAGGCATTTGTATTCAAAGGAACTGCTGGCCAATCTCATCTATGGCCCCTCCTACATTTCTCTTGATTACGCGCTCGCTTATTACGGGATCATCCCGGAAAGAGCCGAAGCCCTGACGTCGGTCACGTTGGGCCGTTCGCGCAAGTTCAGCACTCCGGTCGGGCTCTTTATCTACCGGCAGATCCCGGCTCAGGCTTATCAGGCAGGCATGCTCCGGGTGGAAGGGGACCATGACCAGGCTTTCCTTATCGCATCGCCCGAAAAGGCTCTGGCCGATAAGATCGTTTCGGAGCGCGGCGCTCCTGTCGCGTCCTCGGCAGAGATGCGCCGTTTCCTCATCGAGAACCTGAGGATCGACGTCGGCGCCATCCGATCCTTGTCCGCCGAGAGGATCGGCGAATTTGCCGGGCGCTATCGTTCCCGGAAGCTGAGACACTTGAGCGGGCTTGTGAGACGGCTCCAAAGATCCGAGGAGGGGATCCCCCATGAATGAGGCCATCCGTCAGATCCTGGCCAAGTATGAGATCCGCTCCCCGAGCGATTCCTTGCGGGCCCTCAGGGAAGTCATGCAGGAGATCGCGCTTCTCGGTCTCTGGAGAAGCAAGTTTTTCGAAAAGGCCGCCTTCTATGGGGGCACGGCGCTCCGGGTGCTTTATGGGCTCGACCGGTTCTCCGAGGATCTGGATTTTTCGCTCTTAAAGAAGAATGAGGATTTCGATCTGGCCGAATATGGCGATGCTCTGAAGAGGGAGCTCGATTCTTTCGGGTTCGACGTCGAGATCGAGAACAGGATCAAACCGGCCGGGACGGCCATCCAATCCGCGTTCCTCAAAGCCAACACGCGATCTCAGATGATCACGGTCGAGTTCGAGAGGGGCATCATCCAACAGGTCCCCCGGAATCAGGTGTTAAAGATCAAATTGGAGATCGACACCGATCCACCCTCCGGATTCTCGACGGAGACCAGATATCTTCTCCGGCCGGTTCCGTTCGCCGTCAGGACGTTCAGCCTGCCCGATCTCTTTGCCGGGAAGATGCACGCCGTTCTCTGCCGCGAATGGAAAAGCCGTGTCAAAGGACGGGATTGGTACGATCTTGTCTGGTTCGCGGCCTATCACCCGGAGCTCCACCTCTCCCACCTCGAACAGAGGATGCGTCAGACAGGACATTGGGAGGGGGCGACGGCCTTGACGGCGACAGAGTTCCGTGTCCTGCTGACTAGGAGGATCGACATTGTCAACATCGACCAGATCCGACGAGAAGTGGAACCCTTCGTGAAAGATACAGCATCTTTGGCGCTCTGGTCGAAGGAATTCTTTTTGGACGTCGCCTCCCGGATCAAAATCGTGTAACGACGCGCTGCTCTTGCGTCCGTGCCTCTCTGTTTGTGCCCGCTGGCCTTAGCTATGGCCCTTCGTTCGGTGAAGAGGATTCGAATGGATAGGTCGGGACTCCGGTGGACTCCGTAAGCAGCGGGTCGGGAGTTCGAGTCTCGTCGGCCCCGCCAATTCTCCCCATATGAACGAGGCTTTCCCATGATGCGCGAGCAGGCACGGTTGAACATTATGGGGCATATTATGCGGCGCGGATGTCACGCGGACCCTTGAGGGGGATGGGGAGATCGGGGCAGGTCACCCAAACCCGGCGCCCAACCCTCCGCTCCGACACGGGCCGAGATCGAGGGGGTTCTCGCCGAAAACTCGGCATAAATTCAGGCCGCTCCGGAAGTCCGAAGCGCTTCAGGCTCAAGTCCGGCCGTGGCACTTCTTGAATTTCAACCCGCTGCCGCAGAGACAAGGATCATTTCTTCCAGGATTCGAACGGCCCGGTGTCGGCGTCCGGCGGCCTTCCTCTTCGGCGAGGATTCTCATGATGCTCCCAGCCGACTGGCCGCGGCTGAGCAGGCCGGCCATGAGCTGCATAGGCCGCTCGGTGTGGGCAAAGAAAGCCTTCAGGCCATCACAGAGCCAGTTCAGTCCGGGCTCGCCGTTGCGCGTCGCGAGAACTCTGTTCTTAGGACACTCGCCGTGACAGGTGAAGAGGAACCGGCATTCGCGGCATTCGCCAGGCAGGCTCGCCGACTTGGCCCTGCCGAAGGCCCGCTGCCTCTCCGAGAACAAAAGCTCGCCGACGGGCGTTTCCAGGATGTTTCCTAGTAGAAAGACCGGGTCGACGTAATGATCGCAGGAATAGAGGTCGCCGTTGTGTTCGAGGGCCAGGGCGTCGCCGCAAGTCGGACGCAACACACATAAGGTGGATTCTCCGTAGGCATAAGACGCCAGCACGGCGTCGAAGAAGGGTATGAACATGAACCCCAAGTCTCGGCGGACCCATTCGTCGAAGATCTCCGAGAGGAAAAGGCCGAAATCGGCGCCGCGTACCGAGCGGCTGGTAACCTGCAATCCGTCCCGGTTTGCGGGTCCGGTCGTCCGCTCGACGACCGGAATGAATTGGACATAACGGGCCCCGATTTCGTCCCGGAAAAATCTGTATACGTCGAGCGGATGATGACTGTTGGCCGCGTTCACGGTGCAGAGGATGTTGAACTCGACCCCATGCTCCTGCATCAGGCGTGCCGCCCGGGCGACCCTGGAAAAAACCGATTTCCCGCCTCTATCGCGGCGGAAGGTGTCGTGGAGCTCCCGCGGGCCGTCGAGACTCAGACCGACGAGAAACCCATTATCGTGGAAAAACCGGCACCATGATTCATCAATCAGTACACCGTTTGTCTGGATTGAGTGGGCTGCGCGCTGACCGGGCCGGGCGTACTTTCTTTCCGCCTCAACCGTCCGCTGGAAAAAATCGAGGCCCATGAGCGTGGGCTCTCCGCCCTGCCACGTAATCGGCACCTCGGGCCCGGGGTAAGTAGACATGGTCTGGCGGATGTAGGCTTCCATAACATCGTCCGACATCCGGGAGCTCAAGCCGGGGTAAAGGCGCTCCTTCTCAAGGTAAAAGCAGTAATCGCAGCGGCAGTTGCACTGCGCCCCCGCAGGCTTGGCCATGATGTGAAAGGCGGATGCTGATGTCACTTCTTGAGGTCGGTTTCGACGAAACGGCGGGCCAGCTCCTCGGAATCACCGGTGAGCTTCTGGAGCCGGAGGAGTTCGTCCTCCAGCTCGCGGCGGACCTTGGCATAGGCCGGGTCGGCGTAGACGTTGTGGAGTTCCCGGGGATCTCTCGCAAGGTCGTAAAGTTCCCAGGCGTCAATGTCATAGTAGAAGTGGATGAGCTTATGCCGCTTGGTACGGACCCCATAATGGCGCTTGACCATGTGGACGTCCGGAAATTCGTAATAGTGATAGTAGATCGACTCGGGCCACCCGGATACCCGCTGGGCCGTGGCAAGCGGCAGAAATGACCTCCCTTGCATAGCGGGGGGCTTTTTCAGACCGGCGCCATCGAGAAAGGTGGGGGCAAAATCTACGTTCGTGAGCATATCCTTATTTACCAAACCGGGCGGGATGCGACCGGGCAGACGCATGAGGAGCGGCATCCGGAGCGCCTCCTCGTACATAAAACGCTTGTCGAACCAGCCGTGCTCTCCCAGGAAAAACCCTTGGTCAGAGGTGTAAATGACAAGAGTATTCGGGGCGAGGCCGGTCTGGTCGAGCCCGTCAAGGACCCGGCCGATGCTTTCGTCAACCGCAGCCACGCAGCCGAGATAGTCCTGAAGGTAGCGCCGGTATTTCCAGCGGACGAGCGCGTCTCCCGAGAGCCCGGCCTTGCGGAACGCCTCGCGCTTCGGGCCGAAGGCCGCCTCCCAAGACCTTTTCTGGGCTTCGTCCAGCCTCTCCGGCGGCGGCCCGAGCTTGAGGTCGGATTCGAGAGTCAGGTGGTCCCGGATGGTCATTTCCTGTTCCGCGGCAGCCCGGGATCGCGTTGCATAATCGTCAAACAGTGTCGGCGGTTCGGGAAATTTCGCGTTGTCATAGAGCGTCATGTGCCGCACGGCCGGCTGCCAGTTCCGGTGCGGAGCTTTGTGATGGAGCATCAGCAGGAAAGGCCGTGACGAGTTTTTGCGCGCCTCAAAAAAATCAACGGCCAGGTCGGTTAGTATATCCGTGACATACCCCAAGCGTCGTTTTGTCGTGCCCATCTCGATCAGGTCGGGATTATAGTATTCACCCTGGTCGGGGAGGATGCTCCAATGATCGAAACCTGTCGGGTCGCTCTGAAGATGCCATTT
>CAZSMW010000177.1:0-4270 GCA_964607985.1 uncultured Eubacteriales bacterium | reverse complement strand
ACGTCGCGGCCGTCCCGGATGAGGTGGATACAGCGGGCTTCCGGAAAAAGGTAATCGACCACGGGAAGGATGTAGCCGGTTTCGCATAGCTTCCATCCCCAAGCCCGGCCTTCCGGCCGTCCCTGAAGGTGCCGCTCGACGACGTCCCTGGCGAGGCGGGGAAGCGCGGCGTCATCGGCGGCCCGGCCGTCCCAAAGGGCCGCGTAATCGGGGTAGTAGGTCAGGACGAGATACCGGACGAGCTCGTCGAGGTCGAGCGAATCTCGCGATTCGTTCTGGTGCGTTCCCATGAAGACGCCGGCCTCTTCGACGAGCTCGGCCAGCAGGCGACTGCCGGAATGCGACTTGTTGAAGATGACGACGGGACCGGGGAGATGGCCGAACGCCCGGCGGACGGCCTCCAGCGGGGGACCGACCGGCTCGTTCGGGTTCATGATGAGCTTGACTCGCTTGCCAAACGTCCACGAAGGAATATATTATTACCATAGTCCGTATGGCCGATACAACCCGCGGCCCTGCCCGGGAACGGTCGGCGGGATCCCTCTTTCGGGCGGCACGGGGAATGCATCGGGAACAGTTCCAGGCTTTCGAAAGGATATGCGCGGAGCGCGGCGCCGGAGGTTCGGTCCTCGAGATCGGAGCCGTTCCCTCCGACGATACGCTCCTCTGCCTCAGGTCCCTGGGGGCCGCATCGAGAAAGGTCGGGATCAACCTCGACGGCCCGTCGACGTTTCGTGATTTCGGGATCCTGAAGGCCGACGCCAACGATCTCGGCTGTTTTCGGGACGGGGAGTTCGACACGGTCCTCTGCAACGCGGTCCTCGAGCACGACCCCTGCTTCTGGAAGTCCATCGAAGAGATGCGGCGGGTGACCCGTGCGGGCGGCCTGATCGTCATCGGCGTCCCGGGATTCGTCGAAACGCCTCCGGCGCGATGGCTCGCCTGGATGGACCGGACCCCCTTCGTCCGGCTCCTGTTCCGCCGGCGAAGGGAATCCTGCCTCGCCTCGACCCCCGTTCTGGGGATCCACAATTTCCGTTCGGATCATTATCGGTTCAGCGCCCGGGCTGTGGCCGAGGTCCTGATGGGGGGATTGAAGGACGTCCGGGTCTTCAGCCATATGAGGCCTCCCCGGATCATCGGCTCCGGGATCAAGCCCTAACGGGGTCCGGAGCGGGAAGGCCCGCGACCCGGTCCAGAAGTTCGAGGAGAACGGGCAGCCAGGCCCGCAGGGAATACTCCTTCTCGACGTGGGCCCTTCCCGCGGCGCCCAATTCCCGGCATATCCGGTCGTCGGACATCAGGCGGCTCACGGCCCCGTACCACTCGTCCTCGGTCGCGGCCAGGAAACCGCCGCGCCCCTCCTCGACGAGCCGGACGTTGATCCCGACGGGGGAAGCCACCGAAGGGAGGCCCGAAGCCATATATTGGAGGAGCTTGCAGCCGCACTTGTAGCGCTGATAAGCGTCCGAGGTCAACGGCATGATCCCGGCATCGAAGAACGACCGAAGCCGGGTCTCTTTATCCTCGGACCACTCCTCGAAGGTCCAGCGGAGCGACGTTTCCGGGAGTTGCGGCCGGGGCCGGGTCATGATCACGAACTCGAACCCGAGCCTCCGCTGGAGGCGGGCCAACATGTCGAGATGGGGATAGAGCGTTTGACGGATCGAGGAATCCGAGCCGCACCAGCCGACCCGGAACGGCTCTCCGTCCGGGCGGACGCCGGCTTTGGCATAGGCGTCCGTATCGATGACCGTGGGCAGGACCGTCACCCGGTCCGTGAACCGTCGCGCGAACTCGGCCAGGTCGGCGTTGCCCGCGGTCACCCAGGCCGCCCGCCGGCAAACCCATGCGGCGTGGGCTTCCTTCCCGCCGAGGAAGATGGCGTCGTCGAAATCGAAGATGAGGCGCGGGTTCCGCCGCAGGAGGAACCGCTCATAGCGAACGTCGCTCTCGAGGACGTCGCGGTTGAGGAATACGGCGTCATAGTTCGCCGCGGACCGGACGTCGCGCAGCCGGTTCACCCGCCTCCTCCAAACGCCGAGACGCTGATGCACGGCTCTCAGCGCGGGGTTCCTGACCGGGCTCTGCCAGGGACGGGACGGACGGTTCGTTCGCAGGCTGACGCGCCAGCCGGCACTCTCAAGGTAGGGGATATATTGGCCGATGCGGAAACGCGTGGCGGGATCGTCAGCCGTATGGGCAAGGGCCAGCATCCGCTTCTCATCCGATGGATTCATCCCGGTTTAAGACCTCCTGCCGAGGAGCTTCCTGAACGACCTCATGTCCCGCCGCCCGGTTTCATCGCACCTCCTTGAGGATCTCTTCGATTCGGGCAAAGTTGTTCTCCAGAGATTGCCCGGAGCCGAGCTCGCGGGCTGCCGCGGACATTGTATTCCTCAAGCCGGGCTCCAGCAACGATTCCATGCGGCGGGCTAGTTCCCGCGAGTCCCGGGGGTCGTTGAGGACCCAGCCATGGACGCCGGACGTCATGAGTTCTGCAGCGCCGTTGAAGCGCGTAGTGATAACGGGGAGGCCGCAGGCCCAGGCCTCCCCGACGGCCAGACTGCACGCGTCGTGAAACGTGGGCAGGACGAAGGCATCGGCGCCGAAGAAAAAGGGCCTCACGTCATAAACGAAACCATGAAAGGTCACGCGATCGAAGACGCCCAGGCGCCGGGCCATGGTTTGATATTCCTCGCTCGGGCCGCGGCCGATAACCGCCAGGTGGCAAGACCGGCCGGCCCTACCCAGGAGGCAGAGCGCCTCGAGGCTCGGCCCGAGGCCCTTGAGGCGGAAGTTGTGGCCGGCGAAAAGAAACAGGACCTGGTCATGAAGCCCCAGGGATCTCCGGAGGTATTCGCGGCACGTTTGGGCGTCCAGGCCGGCCAGTCGCGGCAGGTCGACACCGTTGTAGACGAGCCTAATCCTGCTGGGGTCCAGGTCGTACCGGCGCTGTAAATCGGCCTGCACCAAGCGGGAGACGGCGATCACGATGCCCGGGCCGGCTCCGAACTGGCGCCTTTCTAAGGCTCGAAATTCCCTGTTCCGCCGGGCATTCCACGGAGAGAGCCTCCGTTCGAACCGCTCCCAGCGGCCCAGGCTGAGCAGGTCCTGCCGGGCGTTGGACAGACGCGACCCGGCCTGTGGCTGAAGGATATCGTAGCGCCAACCGACGCCCAGGTCGTGGACGATATCGGGATTCCGCTGCCGTAGGAACTTCTCGACCTCGGCCGCCCGGGCGAGCCGCCCTGAGGCGCGCGGCAGGACATGGGGAATGACCCCCGGGCCGGCGCCGTCGGGAGCGATGTCGAAGGCCGCAACGTGGACCTCGTGTCCCCGCTTGACGAGCCAGCGGGTCCATTGGTCGGCCCAGGACTCGAGCCCACCGTAACGCGGGTCAAGACGGTCGAGAACGACGACGATGTGCAAGGGGCTCATCATCCTCCCATCTGCCGACGGACTTCGGCCCAGACGAGGTCCACCGACAACTCCCGCATGCATCGATGATGTCCCAGGGGGCATTCCCTCTGCTGGCAGGGTCCGCAGTCGACGGCGAGCTGAAGCGGCGTGTCGCGGTCGTAATGCGTGTCGCTCCACGCTGGGTGCGTAGGTCCAAAAAGGGTTATGAGCGGACGGCCCAAGGCGGCCGCGATGTGGCGCGGCCCGCTGTCCGTGGTGATGAGCAGACGGGAGCGCTTCAAGCACGCTTTGGTCAATCCCAGGGGAAGCTCCTGCCCGGCCAGGCTCCGGACTCGCTCATGGCCGGCCAGCTTCTCGATCAGGGCGGCCATCTCCCGCTCTTGTGGCCCGCAGATCACAAGGACATCAAAACCCATCTCAACGGCGATTCTTCGGGCCAGCTCGGCGAAGTGCTCGTTCGGCCACAATTTCGCCGCCCCATAGGCGCCGCTCGAATTCAGGGCCACGACTTCCGCCCCAGGCCTTATGCCCAGCTTGCTCCAAGCGTCATCCGCCCGGCGCTCGTCTGCGGCCGTGGTCGTAATCTCCATCCTGGCGGGCTCGGGGGGACATCCCAGGGCGTAGGCCAGTTGAAGATAATAATCAAGCGTTGAAAAGGGAACGAAGCGTCCTCCGGCGCGGAGCGGATGAAGTTTGCGCGTCAGGAGCGGACCGCGGCGGTAACGGGCGTAGCCGACCCTCTCGGCCGAACGGCCGGCCCAAGCCAGGAAGGCCGAGAGGAAGTCGTTTGTCAAGAGCAGACAAAGATCGAACCGGGCGCGGCGGAGCCGATGGGCCAGGGCTAGGG
>CAZSMW010000176.1:0-10947 GCA_964607985.1 uncultured Eubacteriales bacterium | reverse complement strand
CGAGGCGACCCGCGGGGCTAATTAATGCCGATAGAATTCTTTTTTCTCAAGCGACGACGGGCTCGCCGTTTGGAATTTCTTCGACCGCTATCCGGCGCAAAAGTGGAGCCAGGCGCCGCAAGTCTATCCGGTCCATAAGCTGTTCACGCCGGCCAAAGAGCTCGTTGGAGCGAAAAATCTTGCAAGATATCACGATCACCCGCCCGTGGAATTTTCTCAATTCGCCGACGGATCATGATGCCGCAGCCTCTAAATGTAACGTTTTTCCGCTATCGGTCGTATAAAGAAGTGGATATTTTTATGTCGAAGGCTAAAATAGAGGTTTATGTTCGTCATACATCCGGTATTATTCCGTGGACCGGCCCGTGGTCCCTCAATGGAGTCCGCATGAAGAAGACAGGAATCGGGATCCTGGGGATCGCTCTAGCCCTTTCGGTCCTTGCCGCCAGGCCGGTCTCGGCGCAAGAGGCGGTCGCCAAGAACGATATCGAAACCATCAAGAAGACCGCGCCCAAGATCTTCATCGACTGCGGGGACTGCGACATCGATTACATCCGGACGGAGATCACCTTCGTGAACTACGTCCGGGACAGGAAGGAAGCCCAGGTCCATATCCTTATCACGACACTCCGTACGGGAAGCGGCGGGCGCGAGTATACGCTGTCCTTCATCGGGCAGAACGAATTCGCCGGGCTGGACGACACCCAGCAGTATTATTCCAACAAGACGGACACCGAGGACGAGGTTCGGTTGGGCATGGTCAATGCCCTCAAGATGGGACTCATGGGTTACGTCGCCAGGACCCCCATCGCCGGGCGCGTCTCGATCGACTATCAGCAGGAGGAGAAGCCCAGAACCGACGCCGACAAGTGGAAGTCCTGGGTCTTCAGCCTGAGCGGCAGCGGCCATTTCAGCGGCGAAACGTCCATGAACTCCCGGTCGCTGGACGCGTCGTTCTCCGCCGGCCGGGTCACGCCGGATATCAAGATCGCCCTGTCTCTGAGCGCGGATTACGAGAAAGACCACTTCGTCTACGAGGACGAGACGATCGACAGCCTTTCGAAAGGCCTGGAGTTCGAGGGCCTGGTCGTCCGGAGCCTCGGCGACCATTGGTCCGCGGGCGCCTACGTTTCCGCGGAATCATCTACGTATCAGAACCTCGAATCCGCCGTGAATTTCGCGCCCGCGATCGAGTTCGATCTTTTCCCCTATTCCCAGTCGACCCGGCGACAACTCCGCTTCCTCTACAAGTTCGGCTTCAAGGCCGTTCGCTACAAGGAGGTCACCATATTCGACAAGCTCCGGGAGAATCTTTGGAACGAATCCCTGGCAACAACGTTCGAGATCAAGGAGAAATGGGGATCGATAAGCGCGACGCTCGAAGGGTCGCACTATTTCCATGACTTCCGCAAGAACCGCCTGCAGCTCTTCACCATCATCCAGCTCAAACTCCTCAAGGGACTCAACGCCTATCTCGTCGGAAGCGGATCGAGGGTCCGCGATCAGCTGTCCCTGGTCAAGGGAAGCGCCTCGCTCGACGAGGTCCTCCTGCGCCGCAAGCAGCTGGCAACGAATTACAATTACTTCATCTCCGTGGGCCTGAGCTATACATTCGGGTCCATCTTCACCAACGTCGTCAACCCGAGGTTCGGCTCCGAGGGTTCGGGCGGGGTCAAGATCAGCGTCGGGGATTGAAGGGGCGGGAGACTTACAGATGATCAAGAAAGAAAGGACCAAAGGGATGAAGGTCAAAACAACGGTCCGGCTCATCGGCGTCCTGGTCCTGGCGCACGTCATCCCGGTCCCCGGGGCCTTTGGACAGGAAACGCCGGCGGGCGGGCGGAAAAGCGCCCCCAGGGTCTACGTCGAATCCGCGGTCCTGGACGCCGGAGCGATCCTGAAGGACATCGCCTTCATCAGCCCCGTTAAGACCCGCGAAGAGGCCGATGTCGAGCTCCTTATCACATCCGAGGCTTCCGCGTCCGGGACGGACTACACCCTCGCCTTTAAAGGGCTCAAGGATTTCGATGGGGCCGGGCAGGTCCTGAACTATTCCTCCAAAGAATCGAACACGGTTGACGAAACCAGGAGCGGTCTGACTCAAACGCTAAAGATGGGCCTGATGCGCTATGTGGCCAGGACCGCGGCAGGGAGCCGGGTCCGGATCAGCCTTCAAGAAAAGGTCGATCCGACGTCGGTGATCGATAAGTGGAACTTCTGGGTGTTCAGCGCGAACGTGGACGGGTTCTACCAGGGGGAGACGTCCTACAAGAGCCGGATGACCTTCGGCTCGCTTTCGGCCAACAGGGTCACGCCCGGCATGAAGATCCGGATGAGCCTGGGCGCTTCCCACATGGGGGACGAGTATGTCTACGAGGGCGAAGCGATCAAGAGCGCTTCGGACAGCCGGAGCTTTGAGGGGCTTTTCGTCAAGAGCCTTGATGACCACTGGTCGGCGGGGGCATACGTGTCCGTGGATTCCTCGACCTTTCAGAACATCAGGTCCAAGATCGACGCCGCGCCGGCCATCGAGTACGACCTTTTTCCCTACTCCGAGTCGACCAAAAGGCAGCTCCGGTTCCTGTATTGGGTGGGATTCAGCCTCGCCCGGTATCGCGAAGAAACGATCTACGATAAAACCCGCCAGAATCTCCTCCAGGAGCACCTCGAGGTCGTCCTGGAGTTCAAGAAGAAGTGGGGGACGATCAGCACGTCGTTCGAGGCGTCGAATTACCTCCACGACTTCCGGAAGAACCAGATGGAGCTGAACGGCGAGATCTCCGTCCGTGTCTTCAAAGGCCTGTCCTTCAACCTGCACGGCGGCGGGGCCAGAATCCACGATCAGATCTTTCTGTCCAAGGCCGGCGCGACCATCGAGGAAGTGCTCCTCAAGCGCAAGCAGCTTCAGACGAACTACGACTACTACTTCTCCGTCGGGTTCAGCTACTCCTTCGGCTCGATCTTCAGCAACGTCGTCAACCCCCGCTTCGGCAGCGGCGGCGGCCGCGTCTCCATCCACATCGGCAATTAAATCGGGGACACAATACCAATTTCCGAATTACGATTTTCCCCCCTGGATTTCGGGCCAAAAAAAGAATTCGGAAACTGGTATCGTGTCCCCAATTTTTAGCTTAAACCGCTTAACATATTTTGCCCATTGCAGATATACTTATTTGGATGAACGAGCATGAGAAGGAACTCGTGGAAATGGTCCTGGCTGGAAAGAAGGAGGCCTTCGAACCCCTCGTCCTGCCCTACCGCGCGTCCCTTCTCAATCTCGCTTTCAGGATGACCGGAAACATGGAAGACGCCAAGGAAGCCGCCCAGGAGACGCTCATGCGGGCGTTTAAGTACCTGAGGCGCTATGAACCGGAGAGGAGCTTCAGGAACTGGATCTCCGGGATCCTGGTCAATGAGGCCCGGAAGCTCCGGGCGGACAAGGCCAACGCTCCTATCTCCCTCGAAACCAAAACAGGACCGGGGCGACCCTTGGCCGCGAACGGTCCGGCGCCCGGGGACGCCTACGCGGCACGGGAGACGCGGTCCCAGCTCATGGAATGCCTGACAGCCCTGACCGCGCGGGAGAAGGAGATCTTTCTTATGCGCGATATCGAAGAGCTGCCCATCGCCGAGGCGGCGAAAGCCCTTGGAACCTCGTCCATTTCGGTCCGGGTCAACCTGTCCCGGGCGCGGAAAAAGATCAAGGACGCGATCCTGGCCCGGTATCCACATCTCGCGGAGGGCGTCCGATGAACTGCCGGAGAATCCGAAGATCGATCCCCCTCCTGGCCGGGAACGACCTCTCCGAACAAAAGGCACGCCGGCTCAGAGTCCACCTGGAACGATGCGAGATGTGTCGGAACGAATTTGGTCAATATACGGCCGCCCTGAACAAGGTCAAAGAACTGGCCGATCGGGAGACCCTACCTGAGTGGACGAACACCGAGTGGCGGGCCTTGATGGCCCGGACGATTTCTGCAAGAGTCGAAAAACGGCCGTTCGTATCCTCCGTATTCTGGAACCGGCCTTTGTTGCCACTGGTTCGAGGACTTGTCGTAGCCGTTCCGGCCGTCGTCATCGGGCTTATCCTTTGGAATACGGTGCTGAAACCCAAGTCAAGTCCCATTGGTCCCGCGCCGGTTTACGTCCATAAGCTCGAGCCAACACCTCCGACGACCGCCCCAACCCGACAAAATATGAACGCAGACAAAGAACCGGAAGTCCGGTCCCCCGAAAGGCCCGTGCTCTTCGCCCAAGCCCCGAAGGCCGAGCGGCCCGCGCCCCGTCCCAATGAGCCCACCGCGGCACAAGAAGAAGGCTCCCAGGATGTGGTCTCGGTCACGCTGGTCTCCCAGGACACGGGACTCAAGGTCGTCTGGTTCCTCGATAAGAATTTCGAATGGAAAGGAGAAGGGAAATGAAAAGATTTGGATTTTTCGCCATCGCCCTAGCCGTCCTTTTAGGCGCATTCAGCCCGGCTTTCGCCCAACCGGAAAAACCCAGGGCGCCCGAGCTAAAGCAGGAAATGGTCAGGTTGAAATATGCCAAACCCCAGGAAGTTCAAAACCTTCTGCGTCCTTATCAGAATCCCTTCGGGCAGATCTCGTGGAACCCCGGCAACGACAACCTGCTGGTCATCAGCGACACTCCGGAGGCTCTGGCCAGGATCCTTGCGGTCATCAAGGAGATCGACGTCAAGCCGGTCGACCTCCTTTTCACGGTCCAGCTCGTCCTCGGATCGGAGGCGGGGGACACCAAGACCGACGAGGCCCTCCAGAACGATCCTCTTATCGCCGAGCTGAAAAAACTACTCCGGTACAAAAGCTTCACCCTTCTCGACTCGAACCTGATACGGACTCTGAACCAAGGAAAAGCGGAGATCAGCCTCGGGAGGGATACCGAGTTCGATCTGATCCTCCGGCCCAGGTTCATTCAGGAGGAAAAAAACCGGCTCATCCAGATGGAGGTCCGCCTGAGGAGGATCGACAAAGAGGTCCAGCCGATGGCTCCGGTTCAGCCCGCCCCAAATCCCGTGCGGGCCACGACACTCATCGAAACCCAGCTCACGATGAAGTCCGGGGAGAAGACCGTGGTCGGCGTTTCCAAGCTGGACGGGGGCGATAAAGGTTTGATCCTTATCCTCTCCGGCAAGGTCATCGATTGAAAAAAGGGGACACGATACCCGTTTCTGAATTAATTTTTTGCTCAGGAATCCAGGGGAGATTTTCGTAATTCGGAAATTGGTATTGTGTCCCCGATTTAATTTTAATATGATTCAGGAGTGACCAAGAGATCATCGATCGCCCGCCGCGACTTCATCAAGACCGCCGTCGCCGCCGCGGCCGGTTTCACTATCGTCCCTCGCTTCGTCCTCGGCGGCCAGGGCTACACGGCGCCTTCTGACGAGCTGACCAAGGCCGTCATCGGCGTCGGGGGCATGGGCAAGGCCCATCTCAATTACGAAGGCTCGCGGCTCCTCGCCGTCTGTGATGTGGACGCCGGCCACCTCAAGGAAGCGCTCGAGATCGGCGGCCCCGGCGTCAAAGGCTACCGGGACTTCCGGGAAGTCCTGGAGCGTCCCGACATCGACATCATCCACATCGCCACCCCTCCCCACTGGCACGCTCTGATCGCCGCCGCCGCGACCGAGGCCGGAAAGGATGTCTGGTGCGAGAAGCCGATGACCCGGACGATCGGCGAGGGCCGGAAACTCGTCGAGGCGGTCCAACGCCGCGGCCGGATCTTCCGTGTCAACACCTGGTTCCGCTTCGAGGATGATTTCTACGGTTTCGGAACGACCATCGCGCCCATCAAGAAAGCCGTCGTCAACGGCCTTTTCGGTTGGCCGCTCAAGGTGACCGTGAGCGGCATAACGGGCTTCGACTGGAAGTTCAGCTGGAGCGGCAAGACCTACCTTCCGCCCCACCCTATCCCCCCGGAGTTGGATTACGACTTCTGGCTCGGTCCCGCTCCGTTCAAGCCCTACCACCCGCACCGCGTTCATCAGACTTTTCGCGGCTACTGGGACTATGACGGCGGCGGGCTGGGCGACATGGGCATGCACTACCTTGATCCGGTCCAATATTTTCTGGACAAAGATAGGACGAGCCCTATCGAAATCGAGGCGGACTGTCCCCAGCAGCACCCGGACGCCTGCGGCAGCTGGCGTCGCATCCGGATGCGATATTCCGATGGCTGCGAGATCGTCCTTGACGGCGAGAACCGCGACGCCGATGCTCCGTTCATAGAAGGCCCCGAAGGCAAACTCTGGCCCGGGTTCAGGTCCGATATCCCGAACATTCAGGAGAAGCTGGCCTCTCTCCCTGACCCGGAGCCGAGGGTCACGAATTTCTCCCGGGCTGTACGAACGCGGCGAAAATTCGCCCTGAACGAAGAGAACGGCCATCGCTCATGCACCCTCGTCAACCTGGGCAAGATCGCCGTCCGCCTGGGCCGGCCGCTTCGCTTCGACCCGGAAAAACAGCTCTTTATCGGCGACGACGGGGCCAACCGGTTCATCGACGAGCCCATGCGCGCCCCCTGGAAATTATGAGAAACGATCATAGATCGCTTATGGCCCGGTCGGTCCTGCCGGCTCTGGCGGTTCTTCTAGTTCTTCATTCGGCGTCTCCGGTCGCTGCCGCCATGGCCGACCGGACCCCGCTCCAACTCAAAGTTTCGAGCATCCTGGATAAGTATCCCGCCGGGAGCGCCGCCGAAAAGGACGCCCTGACCGTTGAACTCCTGTCCCTCGGCCGCGAAGGGGTCCTGGAGGTCTGCCGCAGGCTGGTCGGCCCCGGGAAAGACGCGGACGCATACCCCCGTTATGCCGTCGACGGCCTGTCGCTCCATGTCAGCCGTCCCGGAGGCTCCGAAAAGGAAAGGCTTCTCTATGTCGGCGCGCTCCTCGTCGCCCTTGACAAAGCGCCGGACGCGGACGTAAGAGCCTTCATCATCAGCCAGGTGCAGATCGCGGGGAAAGGAGAGGCCGTCAAGTCCCTCGCAAGATACATCAAGGACCCAAGGCTGGGCGAGCCCGCGACGCGGGCCCTCTTGACCGTTCGGACCCCTGAAGCCGAAAAGGCCCTGCTCATATCCCTCGGCCCGTCAAGCGGTATGAACCGGATCGCCATCCTCAAAGCTCTAGGCGACCTGAAAAGCCGGGCTGCCGTGGAGAGGATACTGCCTCTCGCGGATAGCCGGGACGACGGCCTCCGTGAAGCGGCCCTTCAAGCCCTGGCCGAAATCGGCGATGCGCGCGCCGAGCGTGAGTTGAGCACGGTCCTGATTGTATCATCGGCCGGCGAAAGGGCCAAGGCGGCTTCCCGCTACCTCCTCTTTACCCGACTACAAGCCGAAGCCGGCCAAAAGGATGCCTGCGTTCGGATCTGCCGTCAGCTCATCGATAAGCTCACCGCTCCCAAAGAAAGCCAGGTCCGCTCGGAAGCCCTTTCCCTCCTCTTCGAAACGATCGGAAAGGACGCCATGGACGATCTTCTCCAAGTTATGGATTCGCCGGACCCGCAATACCGCGCCCGCACCCTGGATCTGGCGGCCCTGGTCCCGGGACAAGAGACCACCGGAAAATGGCTTGACCGAATCCCCGCGGTTTCCCCTGAAGCCCAGGCCGACATCATCGACATGCTGGGCGAACGCGGAGACAAAACCGCCCTGCCTCTCATCCTGGAAAATCTCAAGAACGTGGAGAAAGCCGTCCGTCTGGCGGCCATCCCGGCCGCCTTCAAGCTCGGCGGCGGCGAAGCGCTCCCGAACCTGATGCCGCTCCTTTCAGCCGGCGACGACGAAGAGATCGTTTTGGTCAAGCAAGCGCTCCTGGGCGCGCCCGGCAAATTGGCCGTGACCCTTGCGGCGGAGGCTTTCACGGAGGCCCCCCCCCTCGCAAAAAAAGCTTTGATCGAGGTCCTGGCCGCCAGGCAGGCCCGCGAGCACGCGGACCTGATCTGGGATGTGATCAAGAACGGGAGTGAGGTCATCCGTCCCGCGGCCCTGGCCGCGCTCGAAAGCGTTGTCCGGGAGTTCGATCTGCCGTGGACGATCGAACTCTTGCTCGCAGCTACCTCGCCCGCCGAGGTTTCATCCCTTCAGAACACGCTCGTGGCCTCCGCCGGACTGATCCCTGATACCGAAAGCCGGGCCGACCTCATCCTGGCGGCCCTCGGAAAGGAAAAGGGAGCGCGGCGGGCGGACCTCATCCGGCCGCTGGCGAGGATCGGAGGGGAAAAGGCCCTGCAGGCCGTCATCGCGGAAACGAACAGCTCCGACCCCCAGGTCCGGACCGGTGCTGTCTATGCCCTTTCCCAATGGCCGGACATGAGCGCGTCGGAGGCTCTGTTCGACATCGTTCGCACGGCCGCCGACCGCAAGTACGGTTATCTGGCCGTCCAGGGGTTCGTCCGCCTCGTGAACGCTTCGGGAATGCCCGCGGACCAACGGCTGGGCCTCCTGAAAAATGTCCTCGACGCCGCCAAAGAGCCGAACGAAAAAAACGTCGTCGTTGCCGGACTCGCGGGCATCCGGATTGTTGAATCCTTCCGGACCGCAGCCGGCCTCATGGCGGATCCCATCCTTCGGGCCAAGGCCGCAGAATCGGCCGCCCGGATCGCCATGCCCGTGCCGGGCGACAAGGGCCTCGCCGGAATCGAGACGGCCCGCTGCCTCAAGAAAGCTTCGGTGTTCCTCGAGGATGATTGGTTCCGGGAGCAGGTCGATCGCCGAACCGCGGATATCCTCGTCCAGGAAGGCTTTGTTCCCCTATTCAACAGCGAAGACTTGCTCGGCTGGAAGGGGCTCGTGGAAGATCCGGTCAAACGGGCCAAAATGGGTCCGATTGAACTCCGATCCGCCCAGCAAGAAGCCGACGATGACATGCGCCTTCATTGGAAGGCCCTGGATGGCGTCCTCGTCTTTGACGGAAAGGGCCAAAGCCTGTGCACGACGCGCGATTACGGAGACTTCGAGCTCTTCGTGGACTGGAAGATCGAACCCGGCGGAGACAGCGGGATCTACCTCCGAGGGTCGCCCCAGGTCCAGATCTGGGACCCGGCCAAGGGCCCGGAAGGATCGGGGGGCCTCTACAACAATCAGATCGGGCTGGCTAAGCCGCTCGTCCTGTGCGACAACCCGATCGGCTCCTGGAACACGTTTCACATCCTTATGACCGGCGACCGCGTCACGGTCTTCCTCAATGACGTCCTCGTCGTTGACGACGTCATCATGGAAAACTATTGGCAGCGCGGCAAACCGATCTACCCGACCGGGCAGATCGAGCTCCAGGCGCACTCGACGCCGCTCGATTTCAAAGACATCTATCTCCGCGAGATCAAATAGATACGGTATCCGTACCGTCCATCCCCAGGACCTCGGCAAGCAGAATTCGCCTCATAATCTCCTTGATAGAAACGAGGAAGCATCTCTTTTCGTCTGATTGAATCAATAAGGGCCGGGAGGGGGGACCCGTCGGCTTATCCGATGGGGGGAACCGACGGGACTGGTTCCACGGGGGCAGGGGGCCAAGGGCGGCTCCAGGCCGCTTAAAGTCAGATGTCAAACTATTTAATGCGTTTGTACCATAAACGAACAACAGTTGACTGCGGAAGCTTGGTGCAGATATAGTATGTCTAATGTCATTCCTGACGAAAATTGAAAGATGAAGGGAGGAGAATCATGAAATCCATATCGCGGAGAGAATTCATGGGCAAAACCGCGGCGGCCGCGGCCGGCCTGATGGTCGTCCCCAGGCACGTCCTGGGCGGCAAGGGTTACCAGGCGCCGAGCGACACCCTGAACATCGGCTGCGTCGGCGTTTGGGGCAAGGGCTCTTCGGACATCCTGAGCGTCAGCACCGAGAACATCGTCGCCCTCTGCGACGTCGACGACACCATGATGGCCAAGTTCATGGGCATGGAGGAGATGCCCGCGGAAAAGAAGCCGATGTTCGAGAAAGCCGCCAAGTACCGCGACTTCAGGAAGATGCTCGAGATGGAGAAGTCCCTTGACGCCATCACGGTCTCGGTCCCCGACCACAACCACGCCGTCATCGCCATGGCGGCCATGAAAATGGGCAAACACGTCTTCTGCCAAAAGCCCTTGACCCACACGATCAAGGAAGCCCGGCTCCTGGCCCTAGAGGCGAAAAAAAGGAACCTCGTCACCCAGATGGGGAATCAGGGCCACGCCGGCGAAGGCGCCCGCCTGGTCAACGAATGGATCTGGGACGGCGCGATCGGCGACGTCACCGAGGTCCACGTCTGGACCGACCGCCCGATCTGGCCCCAGGGCATCGACGCACCCAAGGAGATCCCCTCCTGCCCGTCCACTCTGGATTGGGACGTCTGGATCGGCCCGTCGCCCTTCCGGCCATACCACCCCGCCTACCATCCTTTCTCCTGGCGCGGCTGGTGGGACTTCGGGACCGGCGTCGTCGGCGACATGGGCGCCCATCTGCTCGACCAGCCCTTCTGGGCCCTTAAGCTGGGCCATCCCCTGACCGTCCAGGCCAGCTCGACGCCCTACACCACGGATTCCTACCCGATGGCCGAGATGATCACCTATAACTTCCCGGCCCGCGGCAAGATGCCCCCGGTCAAGCTCGTCTGGTCCGACGGCGGCCTGATGCCGGCCCGGCCGAAGGAGATCGAGAACGGCCGGATGATGGGCGACGAAGGCGGCGGCTGTCTGTTCGTCGGAAGCAAGGGCATGCTCTTATGCAGCACCTATGGCGAGAACCCGCGGCTCCTTCCCGAAAAGCTGATGCAGGAATACAAGAGGCCCGAGAAGACCATCCCCCGCTCGCCCGGCATCGCCGAGGAGTGGATCGCCGCCATCAAGGCCGGGAAGAAGTCGACGACCGACATCCCGTCCTATTCAGGGGCGTTGACCGAGGTCATGCTGTTGGGGGTCGTCGCCCTGCGATTCAAGGACAGCAAG
>CAZSMW010000175.1:0-3293 GCA_964607985.1 uncultured Eubacteriales bacterium | reverse complement strand
AAACGTAGCGCGAGTGGTCCTCGTCATCCTTTTGGATGTGGCGGCCGCTCTCCAGCTCGACGACGGACCCGATGATATGGTCGAGGTAGGTCACGCCGCGGACCTCGGTGCCCTGCAGGGACTGGTTCCGGAATTTCGCCGTGCGCGAGGTGCTGGTGCTGGCCCCGATCAGTTCGCAGGAAACGCAGCGCTCGCGGAGGAGCTTCATCTCGGTCAGGGTGATGTCCCTACGTTTCATTTGCTCCTTGAAGTCCTTGAGGGAGGTGCCGATCATGGAGAACTTGGTGACCGCAAAGTCGTTAGCCCCATAGAAGGACATCTTCGTGTAGACGTAATTGTTGAGGCCCTGGATGACGGAAACGACGGCGATGATGGTCAGGACTCCTATGATGATGCCCAGGAGCGTTAAAAAGGTCCTGAGCTTGTTGGCCCGGAGAGAGATCATGGCCATCGAGAAAGATTCCTTGATCTGCAGCTTGGCCATCGTTTTCAGCGTCTTATTCTACACCAGATCATACGGCGAAGCGAAAAAAAGGTTCTCGGCAAGCCCCTGGATTTCCCCGGATTATGGGGAGCGGCTTGACTTTGCCCGGGCAAGCCGCCACAATGGATAAAAAGGGATAAGGAGCGAGAAAATGAAAAAAGCGGTGGCAGGAATCGTGTTGGCACTATCCGTCCTCTGCCTCGTTCCCAAGGCCCAGGCCGGATCTATCTACCTTGGGCTCCAGGGCGGGTTCTCCATGCAGAAGGCCAAATTCTCGAACATGACATTCAACACCGATACGTCCTTTCTTTACGGGGCCAAAGCCGGAATGAAGTTCATGATGTTTGCCGTGGAGTTGAACTATCTCCAGGCGGCCCACAACCTCGATTCCACTGACATCTCCGTGCCGATGTGGCGGGACCGGAAGGTGGATTACAGCTACTTGGGCGCCAATGTCAGGTGGATCTTTCCCATCCTCGTCGTCCAGCCCTACCTCACCGCCGGCTACGGATTTTACACGGCCGACATCCACGACATCGATAAGGACCAAAACGGCGGTTTCAATGTCGGGGCGGGTGTCGAACTCATGCTGGGGGAAAAGTTCTCCCTTTCCGCCGAGGGCAGGTATCATCACGTGACCCTGGACATTACCACAGAGAGCTTCAAGGTCGGGGACTTTTCCCTGACCGGCGGCATCAACATCTACTTCTAAAATTGAGGGCCTCGAGATGCTCGTCCGTTTGAACAAGTTCCTTTCCCAGGCCGGCGCCGCCTCCCGCAGGGAAGCCGACCGCATGATCCAGGAGGGGCGGGTCAAGGTCAACGGCCGGGTCGTCCAGAAGCTCGGGGAAAAGATCGAGGACACCGGGGACATGGTCGAACTCGACGGCCGGCGGGTGAAAAAAGAGGAACGGATGGCTTACGTCCTCCTCCACAAGCCTGTTGGGACCGTCGTCTCTCTTAAGGACCCATTCGGCCGGCCCACGGTCCGGGACCTGCTTCCAGGCCTCAAGATCCGAGTCTTTCCCGTGGGACGCCTGGATGCCGACAGCAGCGGGGCCCTTCTCCTCACCAATGACGGCGAACTGGCCTTCCGGCTGGCCCACCCGAGGTTCGAGGTCCAGAAGGTCTATTTGGTCAAGGTGGACGGCGTCCCCGATGACACAGCCTTGGACAAACTCCGGAAAGGGATCTTTCTTGAAGGCCGGAAGACGGCTTCGGCAAAAGCTACGATCGTCACGAGATCGCCCAAACACGCGCTGGTCAGGCTCGAGATTCACGAAGGCAGGAAGCGTGAAGTTAAAAAGATGTTCGAAGCCCTGGGGTATCGGGTGTCAGCCCTGAGGCGAACTCATTTCGCCGGATTGACCCTTGAAGGTCTCAAGCCGGGGCACTGGCGGATGCTTGAGGCCGCCGAGGTTCGAAAGCTCCGGAAGCGCGCCGGTCTGGCCTAGGGTCAGGTTTCCTGCTCGGTGGCCGCCTGGAATTTCTTCCAACCTTGGGCCAGGCGCTGAAGTTCCTTGTCTACGAGGTCGTTCAGCGTTCCTTCCTCGAACGCCCCATCCTCTTTACTCCGGCCGGCCTCGACCCCGGTCAAGACCTCGATTCCCTCGTCGATCGTAGCGACCGGATAAACATGGAACTTCCCCTGGGCCACGGCCTTAACGACGTCGCGGCGGAGCATGAGGTCCTGGACGTTTTGGTGAGGGATGAGAACGCCCTGGGTTCCGGTCAAGCCCTTGGCCTTGCAGACGTCAAAGAAACCCTCGATCTTCTCGTTGACGCCGCCGATAGGCTGGATCTCGCCCTTCTGGTTGAGCGAACCGGTCACGGCGACATCCTGCCTCAGGGGCACCTGGGAGAGGCTGGAAAGGATGGCGTAAACTTCAGTCGAGGACGCGCTGTCCCCGTCGACACCCGAATAGGATTGTTCGAAGGCCACCGACGCGGACAGGGCGAACGGCTTGTTCTGGGCGTACTTCCCACGGAGGTAGCCGCCCAGGATGAGAACGCCCTTGTTGTGTGTGCTCCCGCTCATGTCCGCTTCCCGTTCAATGTTGATGACGCCGGCCCGCCCCATCGCCGTCCGGGCCGTGATCCGGCTGGGTTTGCCGAACATGAACTGGCCCATGTCGTAAACGGCCAGGCCGTTGACCTGGCCGACGACCCGGCCGTCCGTGTCGATCATGATGGTCCCTTCCTGGATCATTTCCTGTATCTTGTTCTCGACAAGGCTGACCCGTTCAAAACGCTCGAGGACGGCCTTCTCAACGGCCTCCCTGCCGACGGATTCCCGGCCGTCCTTCCCGGCCCAATAACTCGATTCCCGGACGACGTCGGCGATGATGTGGAACCGGGTCGAGATCTTCTTCTGGCGGCCGGCGATGCGCGTCCCGTATTCGACGACGGCGGCGATCCCGTCCCTGCTGAAGGGGCGGAGCCCGTCGTCCTGACAGATCTTCTTTATGAACCGGGCGTACTCGCCGACGGTGTTCTCCGTCTTGGTCATTTCCGAGTCAAACTCCGCCTTGATCTTAAAGATCTTCTTGAAGTCCTCATCCGCGGAGAAGAGGATGTTGTAGACGTAGGAATCCCCGATCATGACAACCTTGACGTTGCAGGGGATAGGCTCCGGCTTGAGGCGCGAGGTGGAGAAGAGGAACATGGTGGCATAGTTCTGGATTTCGAAAACCTGGTTCCGCAGGGTCCGTTTCAAGGTCGCCCAGACCCCGGGCTCGACGACGGCGTCCAGGGCGTTGATGACCAGGAACCCGCCGTTGGCTTTGAGGAAGGAACCGGCCTTGATCTT
>CAZSMW010000174.1:0-1513 GCA_964607985.1 uncultured Eubacteriales bacterium | reverse complement strand
GACCAGACCCTGACCGAGGAGCAGGTCGGGATGGTGCTTCAGACGCTGGGGAAGGATCATGTTTATATCTCGAGCGGCAAAGTGTTCTATCTCGACAAGAAAGGAAAACTCGAAGCGCGGAGCGATGATGCCGCTGCCCCCGTCGCCTGGCCCATGGCCCACGAGGTGAGGCCGGCCCGGATGGCCCTCGGCACGAACGGCTGCACGGACTGCCACAAGGCGGGCTCGCGCTTCCTCTTCGGCCGGGTCAAAGGCTACGGGCCGCTCAGGACCTCGCGGGTCGAGGACCGCTCGGTCCATTCGTTCATGGGTTTGGGCAAACCGTATCACGTCTTCTTCGGACTTTCGTTCGCGGTGCGGCCTCTGTTCAAGGTGGTTTTGCTGGTCGCCTCCATCGTCATCGGCGCCCTCCTGCTCATCGCGATCCTGCTCGCTCTCGGTCGGGTCACGGGGCTCATGGAAAAGAGGAGATAACCACGCATGCTTTTCATCATCATAACGGTCCTCACCGTCCTGGGACTCATCTTCAGACTCACCTTTTTTCGGTTCCTCTCGGGAACGCAGCCCGTCGACAAACGCGGTCTTCCCGCGCTGGCTGGCGCGTATGGGGAGTGGCTCGGGGACGGGGTGAGGAGCTTCTTCAAACCCGGCTTCCCGATCAAAGTCCAGGTCTTTTACCGGACCTGGGTCGGGCAAAACTACCCCGGCTGGAGGCAATGGGTTTTCGCGGCCCTTGTCGTGAGCTTCGGCTATTGCGCCGCGAGTGGGTTCTTCTTCGCGGTCTTCGTGCCGCGTGGGATGTTCGGCATCCCGCTCCTTGGCCATGTCATGTCCGGCGGGCTTTTCGCCGTAAGCCTAGCCGCTGCGCTCATCCTCAGGGCCGGGGCTTTCCGTCCGGACGCGGGTGAACCGGAGCACGAAAAATGCGAATTTTACCCGGTCCTCAACAACTTACCCAAAAGAGCCATATTGACCGCCCTGTTCTGGATGTTCGCGGCGGCGGGACTCTGCCTTATCGTCACGGCCCTCGCCTCGATGCTGCCGTATTTCCATTACCGGGCCCAGATGCCTCTCCTCGAGTTCCACAGGTATGGCGCCTTGGCCGCCCTGCTCTTGGTCATGGCCTATTTTGACTTCGGAATGCTTCCCCGGAGAGGCTGATGGCTCAGGACCTTCTGGCCGTACACCGCTTCACGCACCACGCCATGGCGACCCTGTTCGAGGTCATGGTGGGCGGCTGTGAGGAAGAGTATTCGGGCCAGGCCGCCCAGGCCGTTTTCAAGGAGATCGACCGCATCGAGAGGCTCTTCAATCGTTTCGATCCATCGAGTGAGATCTCAAGGATAAACCGTCTCGAGCCCGGCGAGAAGCTTTCCGTCGGCGTGGAGACGTTCGAATGCCTGACGATGGCCGAGGAGACCCGGCGGGCCACGGAAGGGGCTTTTGATATCAACGTCCGGGCTCTGGTAAAATATAAAGGGCGCGTGGCGCCCCCTTCGCTCGATCTCGTCCG
>CAZSMW010000173.1:0-2074 GCA_964607985.1 uncultured Eubacteriales bacterium | reverse complement strand
TTCCTGATGAGCTCGACCGCATACTCATAGAGCGTCTCATAGTAATCCGAAGCGTAGAACTCCCTGTCCTCCCAATCAAATCCGAGCCAACGCACATCCTCCTTGATGGAATCGACGTATTCGACCTCTTCTGTCTCCGGGTTCGTATCGTCGAAACGCAGGTTGCAGAGCCCGCCGTACTCGGCGGCCAGGCCAAAGTTAAGGCAGATTGATTTGGCGTGGCCGATATGGATGAAGCCGTTCGGCTCCGGCGGGAAGCGGGTGTGAACCTTCCGTGTCCCGAAACGCCCCGCTCTCAGGTGCTCATCGATGATCTCCTTGACGAAGTTCGTCTTGGATCCGGATGTCTCATCCATGGGTCACTCTCCTCATGCGTTTCAAAACGACGTCCTTGCCGAGGACCTCCATCATCTCGAAGAGGCCGGCGCCCTTGGTCTTCCCGCTGACGGCCACCCGGGCCGGGTGGATGAGGACGGCGGGCTTCACCCCTTTCTCCTCCGCCAGTTCACGGCAGGCCCTTTCTATGGCGTCGTGTCCGAAATCCCCGAGCGCTTCGAGCCGGGATGCGAACGCCTCCAGGGATGCGCCCCTCCCCTCTGTCTCGACGTACTTCTTGCCCTCCTCTTCCAAGGCATAATCGTCCTTGAAAAAGAAATCCGCCATCCCCGTGAACTCGCGGAGCGTCTTGATCCTCACCCGGTAAAGCTCCAGGACCCGGGAGATATAGGTGTCGTCCCTCCCGGAAATGTCGAGGCCCGCATCCCGGAGCTGCGCCTTGATCAAGGGCAGGAGCACCCCACTGGGGGCGGCCATGATGTATTCGGAGTTCATCCAGCGAAGCTACTGAATGTCGAACTTGGCCTGGACGTCGTTCATGGCCGTGATCTCGAACTCCCGCACGGCCTCGGCGAGGGGCATGATTTCCCGCCCATCCTTGGGCGTCCAGCCCAGCAGGATGAGGTAGTTCGCCAGCGCCTCGGGGAGAAAACCCTCCGCCTGGTATTCCCGGACGGAAACCCCGCCGTGTCTTTTGGAGAGCTTCGCTCCGTCCTGGCCCAGGATGAGCGGCATGTGGCCGAACTTGGGAAGCATCAGGCCGAGGGCTTCATAGAAGAGGATCTGCTTCGGCGTATTGGAGACGTGGTCGTCTCCCCGCAGGGTGTGGGTGATGCCGAGATGAGAGTCGTCGACGACACAGGAGAAATTATAGGCGGGCGAGCCGTCGGATTTGACCAGGACCTGGTCCTTGATGGTGTCGGTCTGGAAGGAGATCGTGCCGTGGACCATGTCGCGGACTTCGATGGTTCGCCCCGGCTCCACCCGGAAGAGGATGGCTTCCCCCTCCTTATAGGCCTTGCCTGCGGTCACCAACCCTTCCGCTTTTTCCCGATAGACATCGAAACGCTTGCTCTGGAAAATGGGCTCCTCGTCCCAGTCCAAGCCCAGCCATCGGAGGTCGTCGAGGATCTCGTCAAGATACCGTGATTCGGACCTCTTCAGGTCCGTGTCCTCGATCCTGAGGAGAAACTTGCCGCCCATATGCCTCGCATATAGCCAGTTGAAGATGGCCGTCCGGGCGCTTCCGATATGTAGGAATCCCGTCGGACTCGGAGCAAAACGCACTCTGACCATGGCCTTCTCTTTCCTGTTCGAAATGACCGATGTCGCGGCCCTGCCGTCCTCGTCCGGCGCGCGAAAGCTTCCGGGCGACATTCTATTTTACAGCAAACGCCCCGGTTCAGACAATGGCCGGTCACACCCCGGAAGCATCTCTTTTCTTGCGATTGAATCAATAAGGGCCAAATTCTTACCGGGCGGCCCTGGATGGCGCTCGTAAGCCCCCGTAGCGGAGGGGGGACCCGTCGGCTTATCCGATGGGGGGAACCGACGGGACTGGTTCCCCGGGGGCCGGAGGCCAAGGGCGGCTCCAGGCCGCTCGCACTTGCCCTCGCCGGAGCAAAAAAGCGTGCCGACGAATCCCCCGACCGGCCTCCAGACAACACCGAATCACAAGAAAAGGAATGCTCACGTTGAGAAATATTCGAATGCATTTTTCCTTCGCATAGGTTAGAAT
>CAZSMW010000172.1:0-10692 GCA_964607985.1 uncultured Eubacteriales bacterium | reverse complement strand
CCCGGACGGGGCAGGCCCGGAGCGTCGTCCCCTCGGGGGACGTCCGGTTCGGGGAGGGATTCGTCGTCATTGCCGGGCCCTGCAGCGTGGAAAGCGAGGAACAGACCCTGAGGATCGCCCGGGCCGTCAAGGCCGGGGGCGCCGACATGCTTCGGGGGGGGGTGTTCAAGCCCCGGACATCGCCCTACGCCTTCCAGGGCCTCGGATTGAAGGGCCTGAAGATCCTGAAGAAGGCGCGCGAGGAAACGGGACTCCCTGTCGTTTCCGAGGTCCTGGACACCCGGGACGTTTCCTGGATGAGCGAATATGTGGACGTCCTCCAGGTCGGAGCGAGGAACATGCAGAACTTCTCCCTCCTCAAGGAGGTGGGCAAGAGCCGGAAGCCCGTGCTCCTGAAGAGGGGGATGTATTCGACGCTCTCCGAGTGGCTCAACTGCGCGGAGTACATCCTGAAGGAGGGGAACGCGAACGTCGTTCTCTGCGAGCGCGGCATCCGGACCTTCGAGAACTATACGCGGAACACCCTGGACCTCAGCGCCGTCCCGGCTCTCCGGGAACTGACCCATCTCCCGGTCATCGTGGACCCGGCCCACGGGACGGGCAGGGTCGGCCTGATCCCGGCCATGAGCCTGGCCGCGGTCGCGGCCGGTGCCGACGGCATCATCGTCGAAGTCCACGACAACCCCGCCGCCGCCCTCAGCGACGGGGATCAATCGCTCACCCCGGCCCAGTTCTCCGAACTGGCCCGGAAGGTCACGGCCCTCCGGGCCTTCATGGAGGGGCTGCGATGAAGAGCCTGGAGATCAGGACTCCCGCCGGCGACTGCCGCGTCGTCTTCGACGGGGCCCTCGAGGACGCGGAGCGCCTCCGGCCCCCCGGGAGCGGGGCGATCGTCACGGACACGACGGTCCGGCGGCTGTTCGGGCACAGGTTCCCGGACCTTCCCGTCATCGAGATCGAACCGGGCGAAGGCTCGAAGGACCTCCGGACCGTGGAGCGCATGCATAAGGAGTTCCTCGGCCTCGAGCTCGACCGCTCCTCTTTCGTGACGGGAATCGGCGGAGGGGTCGTCTGCGACCTCACGGGGTTCGCGGCCTCGACCTATATGCGGGGCATCGGGTTCGGCTTCGTGCCGTCCACGCTCCTGGCCCAGGCGGATGCCGCCGTCGGCGGAAAGAACGGCGTCAACGTGGGGGGCATGAAGAATATCGCAGGCCTGTTCCGTCAGCCCGAGTACGTCCTCATCGATTTTTCGCTCCTGGAGACCCTTCCCGCGAGGGAACGCCTGTGCGGCCTGGCCGAGATCGTCAAGCACGCCGTGATCGCAAGCGCGGACCTGTTCGCGTTCCTCGAAAGAGAAGAGGCTCCCCTCCTCTCCCTGGACCGGCGGGTCGTCGAGCGGGCGCTGGAGGAATCGGTCCGGATCAAGTCCGGGTTCGTTAGGGCCGACACGCTGGAATCGGGCGAAAGGCGCAAGCTCAATTTCGGACATACCCTGGGACACGCGCTCGAGAAGGCCGTGGGTTTGCGCCACGGCGAGGCGGTCAGCATCGGCATGGTCGCGGCCGCGCGGATCTCTTCGGCCCGCGGAATGCTCTCCGCCGGGAGCGCAGAACGGATATCGGGACTGCTCGAGAGGACGGGCCTCCCCGTCGGACTCCCGATCCCGCCCGGAAAGCTGTTCGAGGCCCTGAGGAGGGACAAGAAGAGACAGGGGGACGTTCTTCACCTCGTTCTCCTGTCGGCGATCGGACGGGCGGAGATCGTCCGGATGACGTTTGACGAACTGGAGGGACACGTCAATGATCTGTGTCAGCCTCGCTGAGTCGACTCCCGAAAAGTGTCTCGCCGCCCTGGAAGGGATCCCCTTCGCCGAGATCCGACTCGACCGGATGCGTACGAGTGAAGAAGGGGTCGGGAGGATCTTCTCCAGCCACCCGCGGCTGATCGCCACCTGCCGGCCCGGGCGGTTCACCGACGCGAGGCGCCTGGCGCTCCTGCGGGCAGCCGTTTCCGCGGGGGCGGCCTATGTCGATATCGAGGTCGAAGCGAGCGCGTCGTACAAGCGGGCGCTCGTCCGGGAGGCGCGGTCGGCCGGATGCCGTGTCATCGTCTCCTATCATGACCTCGAGAGGACACCGCCGCGCAGGGAGCTCCAGGGCATCGTCGATAGGTGTTTCGCGTCGGGAGCGGACATCGCCAAGATCGCCTGTCGGGTCCGTTCCCAGAAGGACAACGCCCGGCTCCTTGGACTCCTGGACGATGATCGTGCCCTGGTCATCGTCGGACTGGGAAAAAAGGGGACGATGACGAGGGTCATGGGACCGCTTGCGGGAGGACGCTTCTCGTTCGCTTCCCGCGCCAGGGGGCGGGAGACGGCCGGGGGACAGATCCCGCGCGAAGCTCTCGCGAAGCTCATCAGGATGGTGGCGGATGCCTGAGACGAGACTCTTCGCCGTGGCCGGGGACCCGGTCCTGCATAGCCTCAGCCCGGAAATATTCACACGGCTGTTCCGGACCGCGGGAATGAACGCCACCTATTTTCGGCTGGCCGCGGAAAATGGCCGCGAAGTGATTGACGCCGCCAGGGCCATGGGTTTGGCCGGCGTCAATATCACCTCCCCGTTCAAGGAAGACGTCCTGCCCTATCTGGAGGATACGGACGGGCCCGGCCGGACCATCGGCGCCGTCAACGGTATCGTCGCCCGCTCCGGCGGATTCGTCGGATTCAACACGGACCACATCGGCGTCATCGGGGCGCTCCGGGCCAGGGGCATCTCTCCGGAGGGCCGCAAGGCCGTCGTGCTCGGGGCCGGCGGGGCCGCTCGCGCGGCCGCGTACGCCCTGCTCCAGGCCGGCTCCGCCAGGGTCACCCTGGTCAACAGGACCGTCGAACGGGCCAGGGCCGCCGCCCGCCGGCTGGGCTGCAACTATTGTTCTTTAGAGGATTCCGCCCCGCCGCTCCGGAAATGCGATATCTGCGTTTCGTGCGTCCCCCCGGGCCTCGGCCTGCCGGCTTCGGCAGCCCTGGGGAACGGCTGCACGTTCCTCGCCGCCGGTTATCGGCGTTCCGTCCCCCCCCGTCGCGGTCCCGATGGGGGGCCGTTGATGATCGACGGCCGGGAATGGCTTCTCCACCAGGCCCTCCCCTCGTTTCGCCTGTTGACCGGGAGGGAGGCGCCGAAATCCCTTCGGGACCGCGCGGCGTGGAACCGGCTCGACCGCGAGCCCCGGCCCAAACCGAATGTCGCCCTCGTGGGATTCTCCGGCGCGGGAAAAACGACGGTCGGTCGGAGGCTGGCGAAAGCCATGGGGTACGGTTTCGCCGACACGGACGCTCTCGTCGAAGGGCGTGCGGGGATGTCGGTCGCCGAGATCTTCCGGAAGCGGGGGGAATCGGGGTTCCGGGAGCTCGAAAGGGCCGTCATCCATGACGCGATCCCGGCGGCCGGACGGACCGTTTTTTCCATTGGCGGCGGAGGGCTGGGCCGCGCCGACAACCGTTCCGTCGTCGAACGGCATTGCCTCGTGGTCTGGATCTGGGCATCGCTTCGCGCCTCCCTCGGGCGGGTGAGGCCCGGCTCCAGACCGCTGCTGGATCACGACGCGCGGGGAGCGAGGGCGGAAGAGCTGTTCTCCGCCAGACTGCCGCTGTATGCCCGAGCCTCGGATATGGCCGTCGTCGGCGAGAAGAAACCTGTCGCCCGGATCGTCGGGAGGATCAAGAATGAGATCGATCAAGCCTTCGCGGATTAGCGGGAACGTCGATGCTCCGGCTTCGAAAAGCCTGATGATCCGCGCTACGGCCGCGGCCCTCTTGGCCGGCGGGAATTCGCGGATTCTCAAGCCCTCCATGTGCGCCGACGCCCTTGCCGGCCTTCGGGTCGCCCGGGCGCTCGGGGCCGACGTGGTCGGACTCGATGCGGAGATCGCGATATCGGGGGGCGGAGTCCCCCGTGGCGACACCCTGGATTGCGGGGAATCCGGACTGTGCATGCGGTTATTCACTCCCATCGCCGCTTTGTGGGATCGCCTCTTTCTCGTCACTGGGGAAGGTTCGCTCCTCGCCCGGCCCATGGGACTAATGGAACGACCCCTCCGGGAGGCCGGCGTCTCCATCCGGACAAAGGACGGGTTTCCGCCCCTGTCGGTCAAGGGACCGATACACGGAGGAAAGCTCGTGATCGACGGATCGCAAAGCTCCCAGTTTCTGACCGGACTCCTCACGGCCCTCCCGCTCTGTGCGGAGGACTCCGAGGTCCGCGTCGAGAACCTGAAGAGCAGGCCCTATGCGACGATGACCGTTTCGCTCCTGGCCCGCTTCGGCGTCGTCATCGATTCCGACCCCGACCTCCGCATATTCCGTATCGCGGGCGGTCAGCGCTATCGGGGCACGACCTACAAGGTCGAGGGAGACTGGTCGGCTGGGGCCTTCCTTATGGCGGCCGGGGCGATCGCCGGGGATGTCACAATCGGAAATCTCGACATTCGTTCCGATCAGGCCGACAGGAAGGTTGTCGAGGCGCTGGAGTCCGCCGGAGCGGGAATAAACGTTGCCAATGGGACGATCGCGATCACACGAGCCGCCCTGAAAGGCTTTGAATTCGATGCGACCGACTGCCCCGATCTCTTCCCTCCCCTGGTCGCCTTGGCGTGCCATTGCCGGGGTCGCACACGGATCGCCGGGGCGGCGCGGCTGAAGCACAAGGAGAGCGATCGGGCCGCCGCCCTTCTCGCGGAATTCACGGCCCTGGGCGCGAGGCTCTCGCTGGATCGGGACACCCTGGAGATCGAGGGAGGCCTGCTGCGAGGCGGGGTCCTCGAGGCCCATAACGACCACCGGATCGCCATGGCCGGGGCCGTGGCCGGACTGGGTTCGGAGGGTGGCGTTTCCATCCGCGGTTCCGACTGCGTGACGAAGTCCTACCCCGGCTTCTTCGACGATCTCAAATCCCTTGGAGGCGATATCACATGAACACGTTCGGTTTGTCGTTCCGGCTCTCGATCTTCGGCGAATCCCACGGGGACTGCGTGGGGGTGGTCATCGACGGATGTCCGGCGGGGCTCTCCCTCTCCTCCGACGATCTTCTTGCGGACATCGACAGGAGGAAACCCGGCGGTTCGGGAGGGACACCGCGCCATGAGCCGGACGTTCCGGAGATCCGGAGCGGCATCCTGGATGGAAGGACCACGGGGGCGCCCCTGACGATCGTCTTCGCGAATCGAAACGCGCGGTCCGAGGATTACGAGGCCCTTCGGGACATCCCGCGTCCCGGGCACGCCGATCTCGTCGCCCGCATCAAGTTCGGAGGTTTCAACGACGCCCGGGGCGGCGGGCACTTTTCCGGTCGCCTCACACTGCCTTTGGTCACCGCAGGAACGGTGGCCAGAAAACTGCTGGTGCCCGCCACCCTGAAGGCCGTCCTTCTCGAGGCGGGGGGATCGACGGACATCGAGGAGACGGTCCGGGCGGCCGTAAAGGACGGAGATTCGGTCGGCGGCCTCATCGAGTGCCGTGGATCGGGCTTCCCCCCGGGGCTAGGAGAACCGTTCTTCGACGCCGTCGAGTCGTTGATCGCCCACGCCGTCCTGGCCATTCCCGGGATCGCGGGCATCGAGTTCGGAGCGGGCTTCGCCGCCTCAAAAATGCGCGGGAGCGCATGCAACGATGTCCCGGTCGATCCGCGGGGAACGACACGAACCAACCACACCGGCGGGAGCAACGGCGGGATCACCAACGGTAACGAACTTGTCTTTCGGGTCGCCGTGAAGCCTCCCTCGAGCATCCGCAGGGAACAGGAGTCGGTCGATCTCAAGACGGGTCTCCCCGTACGGTTCTCCGTTCCCGGGCGCCATGACGCCTGCATCGCCCTCCGGATGCCTGTGATCATCGAAGCCGCGGCGGCCGTCGTCCTGGCGGACCTGATGCTTCGCCAACAGCTCCTTTCGAGAACAGCGAGGTAAACCCATGAACCTTAAAAAGATCCGAAGTCTCATCGACGAAATCGACGGTGAGATCCTGGGCCTTCTTAACGAACGGATGGAGCTCGCCCTGCGGACGACGAAACTGAAGGACGCCGTGCTCGACGCCGAAAGGGAGAAGCAGGTCTTGGACGAGGTGGCCCGTCGCTCCCGGGATTATAACCTGCTTATCCCTGCCGAGGCGATCCGCTTGATTTACGGCGAGATCCTCAAGGTAAGCTTAGGGATACAGGAGACTCGGAGGCGCCTCATCGGGTTCCAGGGGGAGCATGGGGCCTTCGGCGAGCTGGCCGCCCGCCGCTTTGACCCCGATCTCGTGACGATCCCCTGCACCGAATTCGCAGACGTCTTCGACGGAGTCGAAAACGGTCGGCTAGACTTCGGCATCGTCCCAGTGGAGAATTCTATCGGAGGCGCTGTGGTCGACGTCAACGCGCTGATGATCCGGGGAGCGCTCGGCGTGACGGGCGCCGTCAAGCTCCGGATCGGCCACTGCCTCCTGACCCTGCCCGAGACCCATTACCAAGACATCCGCGTGGTCTACTCCCACCCGCAGGCCCTGTCCCAATGCCGGAACTTCATCGACCGGCACGAGATTGAGGCTCGCCCCTATTATGACACGGCCGGGGCCGCGCGGATGCTGGCTAAGAAGAAGCCTAAGCGGACCGGGGCCATCGCGAGCGAGCTATGTGCCGGGCTATACAATCTGGAGATCGTCAAGGACCGAATCGAGGACCACCCGTTCAACTACACGAGGTTCCTCGTCCTGTCCAAAGAACCGCAAACCGGGCCCGCAGACATGGGGTCCGTCATCTTTTCCACACCGCACAAGGCCGGGGCCCTATTCGGCATTCTCGAGATCTTTGCCCGGGCCCATATCAACCTGACCCGGATCGAGTCCTTCCCCTATCAGGACGACCCGAGCCAGTGCTCCTTCTTTCTCGATTTTCAGCACGACGACATCCGGAACATCGTCGAGCCAGTTCTGGAAGAGGTCCGGAAGAGAACCGCGACATTCCGGTTTCTCGGATTCTACAAAGAGGAGGTCTGCTCATGAAGATCGCCGTCCTCGGCGCCGGCAACATGGGACGATGGCTCGTCCGGGAGCTCGCCCCGGACCACGAGGTTTGCGTCCACGATCCGGTCCCCTCCCGGACGGAAGGCCTGGGTTCGGTCACGATCGCCCGGGACATGGGCACGATCGCGGACTTCGAACCCGGCCTCTTCATCAACGCCGTCAGCCTGAAGAACACGATCGCCGCCTTCGAGGCTGCCGTCCCCGTTCTGCCGCCGGACTGTATCCTTGCCGATGTCGCGTCGGTGAAAGGGGCCATCCCTGATTATTACAGGAGCCTCCCCGGTCGCCGCTTCGCGTCGTTCCACCCGATGTTCGGTCCGACCTTCGCCAACATCTCCCGGCTGGAGGACGAGAACGTCATCATCATCCGGGAATCGGACCCGGACGGCGCCGGCTTCTTCCGGGAGTTCTTCAGGACGAGGGGCGTCCGGATCCATGAATACTCCTTCGAACAGCACGACCGGTTGATCGCCTACTCCCTGACCCTGCCGTTCGCCTCGACCATGGTCTTCGCCGCCTGCATGAACAGCGCAACGGTACCCGGGACGACGTTCAAGAGGCACCTCGAGATCGCCAAAGGGCTCCTCTCCGAGGACAACGACCTTTTGGCGGAGATCATCTTCAGCCCCCATTCCCTGGCCCAGCTCGAAAGGGTCACCTCCCGCCTGGAATTTCTGAAGCATATCATCATGGCCCGGGACGCTGATGAGGCAGTCGTTTTCTTCGAAAGCCTGAGGCACAACCTCCATGCGACCGGGGCCCCCTTTTCCTGACCGAAAAAAGGTTCTTCTCCGAACTGGGGGGAGGAATACCCGGGGCGGTGAAGGTCGCCCTGAAGCCCCCCGGAGCGGGGGGTCCGGGGTTCGAAATGGACTATCTGGAGTTCATTGCCCGGGTAACCGCTTCCTATTAAGTTAAAGCACGATCTTTTTCTTCCCCCAACGGAGCTTCATGGTCAGGACCCTGTCCGTGGAAAAGATCCTGGCCGCGATGACGACGAGGACGAGGAAGAAGAAGGCCATGTAGAGAATCCCATAAAGGACGGCCGAATAGTTCTCAAGGATGATGTTCTGTGAGGCCAGGAACGGATGAGAGAAGGGAATGGCCAGGACGAGGAGCTTGACCGGCAGCGAAAGCGTCCGGGGATCGGAAAAGAAGGAGAGAAAATACGGGATCATGACGAGGAAGATGACGGGCATGATCAGGCTCTGGGCGCTCCGGAAGTCCTCGGCCAGGACGCCGAGGATCGTCGCCATGGCCAGGGCGCAAAGGATGGCGAAGAAAAGCGAGATCCCCAGAAGAAGGTAGCCGTTGGTGTTCAGAACCAGGCCCAGTTTCTGGACGACGTTGTTGAGATCGGCCGACATTTTGACGTCCCCCATCATGCCGCCCATGTAGGACTTGAACCCGATCATGTAAATCGCCGCCGAGAGCAGACCGATCAGTCCGGCGGCCAGCATCTTGGCGGTGACGATGGACGTCCTCTTGATGGGCACGGTGAGGAGAGTTTCCAGGGTTTTGTTTTGTTTCTCCATGGCGATGGCCGAGATGACCATCTGGGACGAGTAGATGATGATCATCATCAGGATGATCGGGACGAAGATCGACTGGGAATAGACGAAGCCGGCGATCGCGGAGGCCGAGCCCTGGGCCATTCGGTCATTGACGATGACGAAATCCCTGCTTTTAATGGGGTTCTTGAGGGCCTCCGGGTCGACGCCGGGGACCTTCTTTTTCAGGGTCTCGCTTGAAAGATAATTGTTCGTGGCGGCGACGATCGCCTTGAAGATCTCCGATTTCCTCAGATTGCCCAAGGAGAAGCTCCGAAGGAACGTGTAGCTTTCGATCTCCTTGGGTTGGAGCCGGGACACCGATTCCCCGAACCCCTGGGGGATGACGAGGAGGAGGCTCGTGTCGCTCTTCTTCGCGGCCTGAAGCGCGGCGTCCTTATCCTCCTGGGCCATCGCGTCGATCTCGAACTTCACCAGGCGCAGGCTGTCCAGCAACCCCTTCGACAGTTCGGAACGGTCGAGGTCGAGAACGGAGATCTTCTGCGTGGCCTCGGCCCTTTTGACCTCTTTCTTGGCCAGCTCCCCGATGAAATAGAAGAGCAGCATCGTAAAAAGGAGGGAAATGACCAGCTGAAGGGTGACGAGTTCGCGGATTTCTTTAGCGAGAAGGTTGGTGAATTTTTTCATCTGAGGGCGCTCCTGAAAACGACTTCGAGGTTCATGGCCTGATACTTGTCCTTGAGTTCCTGGGACGTCCCCGAATCGAGGATCTTTCCCTTGTCGATCAGGGCCACCCGATCGGAAAGGAACTCAACTTCCAGCATGTTATGCGAGGAGAGGAGGACTGAAAGGCCTTCCTTGGCGAACCTCTTGATGATCTCCCGGACCTCGAGCGAGTTGATGACGTCCAGTCCGGAGGTCGGCTCGTCCAAGATGGCTAGGGCGGGTTTGGTCATCAAGGCCCGGGCCAGGAGGAGCTTGCGGATCATGCCCTTGCTGTAGGTCCCCACTTTCTCGTTGAGGCGGGTCCCCAGGTCGGCGATTCCTTCAGCCCGTTTTATGAATTCCTCAAGTTCCTCCGCCGTGCGCGCGTAGAACTTGGCCATAAAACGGAGATAGGCCATCCCTTTGAGGTTCCGGTAGGCGCCGGCCTCTTCGGGAAGGTAGCTGATCCCTTGCCGGAACTTCTCGGGCTCCTTTTTCAGATCACGCCCCAGGAAGGTGACCTTCCCCCCCGAGGGGGTGAGGAGCGTCGAGACGACCCTCAGGGTAGTGGTCTTCCCCGCCCCGTTGGGGCCTATGAGGGCAAAGATTTCCCCTTCCCGGACCTCGAAATCGATCCCCTTGAGGGCCTCGAATCTCCCATAGGACTTCTTGAGCCCTTCGACGTGCAGCACAACGGACATTCTTGCCCCTCCTTCCTATTATTATCTCATGCCTGTCGTTCGGTTTTGATCACGAGAGGTTTCTATCAAAGGGCCTTGAGATGGGCGTCGATGATCTCGATCTGCGTCATTAGGTCCTTAAGTTTTTGCTTCTCTTTCTGGACGACGTCGGCAGGAGCACGTAGGACGAACCCCTCGTTGCCGAGGCGCGCTTCCGTTTTCCCGATATCGTCGAGGAGCTTCTTGCGCCGGGCTTCCAGGCGCCCGCGTTCCTTTTCCGGATCGATGACGCCGGTTAGATAAATCTCGATATCGCCGACGACCTGGGCGGCCGCTGTGACCGGCTTTTTCATGTCCGGGGCGATATCGAAAGACTCGAGCCTTCCCATGTGGATGATGAGCATCCTCATGCAGGCCAGGACGTCCGCCGCCCGGCTTCCGGCCTTGACGAGGGCGCCGAGCTTCCGGCCCGGCGGGACGTTCTGAAGGGCGCGGACTTCCCGGATGCCGCGGACGACGTCCTGGGCGAGAGCGAGCTTCGACTCGAGGGCACCATCCTCCCATTCGGGGACGGGCGCAGGCCAGAGGGCGTTAATCAGAAGGGGAGATGTCGGAAGGGGCTCCGTGAGCCCGCGCACCGGGCACTGCGCGTTCAGCCGGTCCCAGAGAACCTCGGTGATGAACGGCACGAAGGGATGGAAGAGCCGAAGGGTCTCATCGAGGGCCAGGGCCAGGA
>CAZSMW010000171.1:0-4658 GCA_964607985.1 uncultured Eubacteriales bacterium | reverse complement strand
TCCTCCTTGTCGGGTTCGCCGTACCACCAGAACCAGTCCGAGCCCTCGGCGATATAGATCTCCTCACCGGGTTCGCATCGGTCACGGACCTCGGTGAGGTCGTCCCAGGCCTTGTTCTTGGCTGGGTGGCCGACCCACTTCGAGAAATTGCCCAGCCATGTGCCGGGAACTAGGTTGAGCTCCCGGACGGGAGCGTGGGTTTTCAGATATTCGCCTGGAAAAACAGGTGTCGTTCCTTCGGCTTTGAGGAGGCGGGCGAAGAACTCCCTGAGGAAAGGCACGCCGTTCCCGGGATAGAACTCCCAGGGGTTCTCGCCGTCCAGGATGACGACGCATATGGAATCCTCGGGTGATGTCTCGCGTCTTTCTTCGAGCCGGCGGATGAAATCCGAGACCGCTTCCGTCGGGGGCCATTTCTGATACTCGAAGCTCAGGAGATCGGAGAGCTCGCGGTCCCTGAAGAAAATGGAAAGGCCTTCGGCCGAGTACGGCCGGAAAAGCTTCTTCCGGTCGTAAGGCTCCTTCAGGCTTTTCCAGAGGACGTTCTCGTCCGTGAGGGCGAAGCTGAAACCCGCCTCGGCGACGGCTGCGGCCACTTCCCGGCTGACCCCTCCTTCCGAGGGCCAGAGCCCGTCGGGATAGAAGCCGAAAATCTTCCGGAAATAGTCCCGCCCGTTCTTGAGCTGGGCCCTTCCGTCCTCCGGGCGCCGGAAGCGTCTTGCGGGAAGCTTTTCTTCCGTGGGGCAATGGCCGTCGAAAATGAGCGGCAAAAGCGGATGATAGTAAGGCGATGTGATAAGCTCGACGAGGCCGTTTTTCTTGAGTCTCCTAAAAAGAGGGATGAGGTCCTTGTGAATTTCTTTTTGGAGGGCCAGGAGCCCGGCCCTGTCCTTGCCGGTTTCTCGGAGGGGCGAGAACAAGGCCTGGAGGGCTTTCGTCTGGACGCGCACGGGATCGCTCTCGTCCGGGACGATCTTGCGGAGGAGTTCGGTGTCCGTTAAAGAAAGGGCCCCGGGGTTCTTCTCCAGCGCTCTTTGGAACGGGTCCTTTGCTGTGCCGGCTGCATATTCCATGAGCTGTTCGAGGAGGCAGGGGACGAAATTGAAGGCGCAGGGAAAGCCCGTCTCCCGGACGAGTTCTCCCATTTGATAATAGTTCTTGGTGGCGTGGAGGTTTACCCAAGGCAGGACGTATTCGCCGTTCGACGCGTCTTTGTAGATGGGCTGATGGAAGTGCCAGACGAGAGAAAGATACATGGATCAGATCCCTTCCTGGGCAAGAATATATGCGTATATGGCCAACGATATAGCGCCCAATTCGAGCTCCCGGGGATGGACGCTCTCCAAAACATCAAGTCCTGAATGATGAACGTCGAAATAGCGCTGGGAATCCGGGCTGATTCCCAAGAGCGCCGTCCCTTGGGCGGCCAGAGGAGCCACGTCCACCCCTCCCCCGCCGGGTCTCATCATGGTGATGCCGAGAGGCTTGAAGACATATTCCCACTTCTTGAGTCTTTCAAAGACCTCAGGCTTGCCCCCCCCGACCGCGATCGGGAGGAAGCCGCCGCTGTCCAGCTCGATGGCCGCCAGGTGTTTTTCACCCTTTCGACGCTCGTCCAGGGCGTAGAAGCGGCCGCCGGTCCCGCCGAATTCCTCGTCCATGAACATCACGGCCCTGATCGTCCGGCGCGGCTTCAGTCCGGCAGTCTTGATGAGCCTCAAGGCCTCCACGGCGTTTGCGCAGCCCGCTCCGTCGTCATGTGCGCCGACGGCCAGGTCCCAGCTCTCCAGGTGGCCGCCGACCAGGATGATCTCGTCCGGGCGCTCTGATCCCCGGATCTCACCGACGACATTGGCAGAAGGCACGGGAGCGAGATTTTCGCAACTCAGCTCCAATTGGACTCGGACATCCGGCTCTTTCCTGAGCAGGGCGCTCAGAAATTCGGCGCCGGCTGTGCTGACGGCCGCGGCCGGGATCTTCGGCGCCGCCGGATCATATTCCAGGAGTCCGGTGTGTGGAAAATCGTCTATCCTGAGCGTCAACGAGCGGACAAGGACGGCCAATGCGCCGAGTTTGGCCGCTTCCGACGCACCGCGGACCCTCTGGTCGGCGGCGCTTCCGTAAGCCCCGAACGTCTGGATGAGCTTCCTGTCCATGGGGCGGTTGAAGAATACGATCCGGTTCCTGACTCCTTCACCGAGAGCCCTGAGTTCTTGGAAGGACCTGACCTCGACCATAGGAGCCGTGACGCCCAACTCCGGCGTGCCGATGCTTCCTCCGAGGGCGCAGATCATGAGCGGGATGTTCCCGACTATTGTGGAACCGATGATCCGGGCTTTTTCCGTACCTCCCCGCACCCATCGATTGACGGTGACGGGCTCGATGTGGACGTTATCGAACCCGAGGTCCTGCATGACTTGCCGCATGAGCTCGACGCCCGCGGCCGCCCCGGGCGACCCCGTCAGGCGCGGGCCGACCGAGGTCAGTTTCCGGAGGATCTCGTAAGCGCCTTCATCCTGGAGCCCGAGCCCGCTGAGTCTTCCAACGATGTCGAGATAAGGCTTGTCTTGGGGCTTTTCCTGCGCCGCCGCAGGTGTCGGGAGGGACAGGATCATGAAGGCTAAAATAATAATGACAGATGAGATCAGGATTTCCCGTTTCGTGTCTCGCTGGGCCATCTTCGCTCCTTGAGTGTCCATCAGCCGCAAGTAAGAAGAAAGAATCCTATCGACAATTTTGGAAAACGCACTTATTTCGTCTTAAAGAAAAGCCAGTTGACGTCCTTTTCTTTTTCCCGTGGTTTGAGTTTGATGAGGGCGTAGCGGCCATCGAGCTTCCCGCCGTAAATATCGACGATTTTCTTCTCCGCGGTCATCTCGACCGGCTCATACGTGCCATTGTCCCAGATCTTGACCGTGCCCGCCCCGTACTCGCCTTCGGGGATAACCCCCTCGAATCCGGCGTACTCGATGGGATGGTCTTCGGTCCGGACCGCAAGCCTTTTTTCGCCTTCCTTCAAGGGAGGGGTCTTGGGAACGGCCCAGCTCCTCAGGACTCCGTTCTCCTCGAGCCTCAGGTCGTAATGGAGACGGGAAGCGTCGTGCTTCTGGATGACGTAGATCAGGCCCCCGTCCGTTCTCTTCTTTCCGGACTTCGGAGGCTCGGGGGTCTTCGAGAAATTCCTTTTGGCCCGGTATTCTTTCAGTTCCATCTTCGCACGCGCTCCTCGGCCTCGTTCCGAGGGCCCGTTATCTGTGTAGGAAGCAACGCTCGCAGTCCATCTCGCCGGGTTTGCGGGTCGCGATCATGGCCAGACCGAGTTCGTCAGCCCTGGCGATGACCTCCTGGTCCCTGATCGATCCCAACGGGAAAATGATGGCCGTGATCCCGTGCTTCGCGGCGAGCTCGACGACGTCGGGGAAAGGCATGAACGCGTCCGAGGCAAGGACACAGCCTTCAGGGCCATAACCGCGCCGAGAGAGCCGGATGGCGTCCTCGGCCGAATCGATCCGGCTCCGCTGTCCGGAACCTATCCCGTGGGTCTTATCGGAGGTGCCGATGATCACTGCGTTGGAGCGCGTGAAACAGGCGACGGTCCAGGTGAACAGGGCCGCCCGGACCTCTTCTGCGGTCGGCTTTCGCGCGGATACGGCATCTACGGATTCCGGGGAGACGATCTTCGAGCCGAACCTCTTCTGGACGAGCATCCCGCCGGCCACCCGCTTGAACTCGAGCCCGTTGTCTTCGGCCGGAACGTCGGGCGGGGCACCCATCTTGACGACCCTGAGGACCTTGCGGGTCGCCAGGACCTCCAGCGCCCCGGGCCCGAAATCGGGGGCATAGACAATCTCGACGTTGCGCGGGCTTTCGACAAGGAGACGGGCCAGCGGTTCCGTGACCGTGTAGTTGAACACGTCGACACCGCCGAAGTTCGAAAGCGGATCGCACTTCCAGGCTTTCTCGAAGGTGTCCACGGCGCCTTCTCCCAGCGCGACACCGCTCGGCATCTCATGCTTGATAATGATGCACGTTGGTCTGCCCTTGAAGATTTGGTGAAGCTTCTTGGTCAGCCTTTGACCCAAATCCATGTCGCCGACATTGATAAAGCTCAGGCCCTTCGATCCTTCCTGGAGAAGCTCGAGTGTAGCCATATTTGGGCCCGACGCTCCTTCCTCCTGGTAAAAGGCGGCCGGGTAGCCGGGGTTCTCGCCGTAGCGCATGGCGGTCTTTTTAATGAAACGGGTTTCTCCGAAGTCCAGGATGTCTGGAAAATTCTCCTTGACCTTAGTCGAATACTGGGTCCTGGAAGTCCTGTCCTTGTTTTCCATGGGTCCTCAGGTCCTTTCGTGGCGGTTGATGATGGAAACCTCGTATTGGTTTCTTGGGATGTCGCCGGCGAACAGGCAGGCCATGGCGACCCTGAAGTCCGGGCCGGCACCGGACGGCTTCAGAGATTCATAGACCGCCTCGGCCGTCTGGGCGGAGTCCGTGCCATCTATGTTTACGTTCAGAGGGTCGCCTGCGAACGAACGCAAGGGGTCCTTGTTCACGCCGTCATAGGTCGAGATCATCTTTCCCTTGCCGGGGAGAAGCGTCACTTCGAAAGAATCACGGACTGCGGCGCCATCGGTTCCCCTTTTAATGATGTTCAGCGCGGC
>CAZSMW010000170.1:0-9425 GCA_964607985.1 uncultured Eubacteriales bacterium | reverse complement strand
ACCCTCCCAAACCCCTCCTTCCTTGTTCTTGTTTCGGGGCGAGGCGGCGGCGTAAGGCCGGCCTCGCCCCGAACTTTTTCGGGGTGAAGTAGGGGTCAAAATGACCGTCGAACAGTTTGACCATGGAGAGACGCGGACCGGAAAATTCCAGGGACACAATCCCTTTTCGGGAGAAAAGGGTTATGTCCCGAATTTTCCGTGACTTTCGGTGATACCCGGAATTCCGACTTACGTCCTATCGGCAATTTTAGGGTTTGACCCCTACTTGACGAACTCCCTTGAATAGCGAATAATGGACGCTTATATTCCGGGTCCGGCAGCACGCGCCCCTCTCCCGGCCAGGTGACCGATCAAGGAATGGAAATTGTGATTAAAAAGAACTATGCCCTCCGGCGGAGGATGTCCCTGCCTGCGGCGATCCTTATTCTGGCCTCTCTTGGCAGGGGTGTCCAGACCGATAAGTACCAGGCGAACGCCGTCCGGACCGGAGGAGCGGTGAACGTGGACGGGAGGCTGGATGAGGCTGATTGGAAGATCGCCCCGGCCGCCCGCGATTTCATCCAGACGGAGCCCGAGGAAGGCAAGCCCGCGACAGAGGCCACCGAGGTCCGCATTCTCTTCGATGACAGGAACATCTATTTCGGGGTCATCTGCCATGACAGTCGGCCGGACCGGATCGTGGCTAACGAGATGCGGCGGGACTCCGAGCTCAGGAACAACGACTATTTCGAGGTCGTTCTCGACACCTACAACGACCACCGCAACGCCTTCTATTTCTCCGTCAACCCGTTGGGCGCCCAGCGGGACCTGCTCATCCGCGACGAGGGGGCGAACATCAACCGCGAATGGGATGGGATCTGGGTGGTCCGGACTCAGCGGACCGGGGATGGCTGGACGGCGGAGATCGCCATCCCCTTCCACACGCTGCGTTTCAATAAGGACGCCGACCAGACCTGGGGGGTCAATTTCGGCCGTTCCGTCGCCCGGAAGAGGGAGGAGAGCCACTGGACGCCCATCCTCCGGAATTACGGCTTCATGGGCAAGCTGAAGATCTCGTATTTCGGCCACCTGACCGGATTGTCCGGGCTGAAACAGGGGCAGAAGGTCCAGGTTGTGCCTTACGTCATCGGCGGCGGCAACAAAGAGGAGGCCGGCGCGCCGTTCAAGGGCAGGGCGGACGCGGGTTTGGACCTGAAATACCGGCTGACGTCGAACGTGACTGCCGACCTGACGATCAATACGGACTTCGCCCAAGTCGAGTCCGATCAGGAGCAGTTCAACCTGACGCCCTACAGCCTCTTCTTCCCTGAAAAGAGGGAGTTCTTTTTGGAGGGCGCGGACATCTTCCGCTTCGGCGAACGCTCCCGGGAGCACGAGATGCCCTCGACGCTCCTGTTCTTCAGCCGGTCCATCGGGCTGTCCGAGGACGGCAAAGAGGTCCCCGTGTTGGGCGGCGTCAAGGTCACGGGTAAGGCGGGGCGCTACGACCTCGGCGTCCTGGACATCCTGACCAGCCGGACCTCCTACCTCAACGACGACGACGAGCGCGTCGATATCGGGCGGGCCAATTCCTCCGTCTTCCGGATCAAGAGGGACATCTTCGAAAAATCCTCGGTCGGGATCATCGGCCTGAGCAAGGACCCGCTCGACGGAGGCGAATACAACCGGGCGACGGGCCTTGACTTCAACCTGGCCTTCGGCCCGAGCTTCAAGTCCGACGGCTTCCTGGCCAAGACATTCTCCCCCGACCTGAAAGGTAACGACTGGGCCGGGACTCTCAGCACGAGCTTTGCCGACGACTTCTGGGACTTCGGCCTCTCCTACACGGACATTGGGGAGAATTTCAACACCGAGCTGGGGTTCGTGCCCCGGACGGATATCCGGAAGCTCCGGTTCAACGCGGGCGTCGGACCGCGGCCGCGTTTCCTCGGCCTCCGCCAGAGCTTCTTCATGAACAACCTGACCTACATCGAGGACCACTCAGGCCGGCTCCGGAACCGGGACCTTTTCTCGGGGATCTGGAACCTCTTCCAGAACGGCAGCCAGCTCTTCTTCGGCTATACCCAGAACTTCGAGCGTCTTGACGAGGATTTCGAGATCGAAGAGAACGTCATCATCCCGGTCGGCCGCTACAATTTCAACTCGTTCCTCGTCATGTTCAACTCGGACCGGAGCCGGGACGTGGCCCTGGGAGCGCACATAAACCTAGGAGAGTTTTACAACGGGCGCCTCGCGTCCGTACAGGCGGAAAGTTTTCTCAAAGTTTCCCGGAACTTCAATATGGAGCTCCAGCTCAGCCGCAACCAGTTCAACCTTCCCGTCCCCGGAGGGAAGTTTGCCGCTACGATCGCCGGCGGACGCTTCATTTACTCTTTCACGCCGAACCTTTTCGCCAAGGCTTACGTCCAGTGGAACGGCTCCGAGGACCTCTTCAAGAGCAACTTCCTTATCCGCTGGATCTACAAGCCCGGCGCCAATATCTACTTCATCTACAACGAAACCCGGAAACTCGTCGGCGGCGGGGCGGTCGAGGACCGGGCCGTCATGCTCAAGGTGAGTTTCCTTTTCAACATCTGAAATTCCGGTCCTGCCCCTGGAATATTTCCGCCGATTGGATTACACTCGGACAACGAAGGAGTGTCGAAGATGAATATCAAACAACGCGCTTTATCGATGGCTGCCCTAATTTTCCTGACTGCGGCCTTCGGGGCTTCCGCCTACGCCCAGAGGACGGGATTCACCAGGGACGAGTTTGTCGGGCGGCGGGCCGCCTTGATGGACAGGATCACGGACGGGATCGTCGTCCTCTTCGGGGAGACGGACGCGGCTCCGGGGACGCATTTCCGGCAGGACAACGACTTCTATTACTTCACGGGAAATGAGGACACGAGCGCCATCTGCCTGATGTCGCCCCGGGCGAGGACGGTGGTCCTGTTCCTTCCCCAACAGTCGGACCGCGAGCGCATGGTCGGCGGCCCGAACCTCCTCAACGACCCGCAGGCCAAGGAAAAGACCGGACTTACGGATATCCTTCCTTTGAGCTATTTCGACGAATACGTCGCCAGGAACATGGACCGGTTCGGGACGACATTCCACATTCGCCTTTCCAACCGGGACAGCATGGATGAAGCCCGTTCCGAGACGGGGATCTTCAACGCCCGGAGGTCCCGGTCGCCCTACAATGACCAGGCGCCCCTGGACGATTTCCGGATCGCCAGGCTCAAGGAGCGTTACCCTCATTTTACGTTCAAGGACGTTGCGCCCCTCGTTGACGGGATGAGGGTCATTAAGTCGGCCGAAGAGATCGAGGTCCTTAGGCGGAACGGAAGGATCTCAGCGGAAGGTGTCAAGCGGGCCATGCAGGCGACAAGACCGGGCCGGTTCGAATACGAGATCGAAGCCGCCGCCATGGGCGTCATCCTGGCCGGGGGCGCCACGAGCGCCGCCTACGCGCCCATCGTCGGCTCGGGGCCGAACACTTGCATCTGGCACTATGACAAGAACTCGAGGCGTGTCGAAGCGGGCGACCTCGTGCTCATGGATTTCGGCGCCTGCCTGGACCGCCTGGCCATGGACATCACCCGGACGTGGCCGGCCTCGGGAACGTTCACTCCCGAGCAGAAGAAGGTCTATCGGGCGGTGCTCGAGGTCGAGAAGGCCTGCATCGAGGCCTACCGTCCGGGCGCGACCGTGCAATCCGTCCGTGACCACGTCGCCGCCGTCATGAAACAGAAGGGCATCGACCCCTTGGGCCTCGAAGGGGGCCTTGGTCACTTCGTCGGCCTCAGCACCCACGACGTGGGGCCCCATGATGCGGCCCTGAAGGCGGGCATGGTGTTCGCCATCGAGCCGGCGCTCTATTTCCCCGACAAGAACATCGGCATCCGCGTCGAGGACACGGTCCTCATCACGGAGACCGGCTGCGAGGTCCTGACCGCCGGAGTCCCCAAGGAGATCGAGGAGATCGAAAGGCTCCTCGCGAATAAATAAGGAGAGGACGCTGAAGGCCTTTGGGGTTGCCGCGGGGTGCTCTGCCGCCTTTCTTTTGTATCTTTTAATCGAGCGCCTGGCCCTTGACTCCAGGCTGCGCCGCGTCCCCGTCCGAATCTGCGTCGCCGGGACCCGGGGAAAATCGAGCGTCGTCCGCCTCATCGCCGGGGCCCTGCGAGAGGCCGGATTAAATGTCCTGGCCAAGACCACGGGTTCCCGGGCTGCGCTCATTCTCCCGGACGGAACGGAGCGGGAGCTCCGGAGGCGGGGGCTCCCCTCGATCCTCGAGCAAAAACGGATCGTCCGGACGGCGGCGCGGCTCGGGGCGAAAATCCTGGTCACGGAAATGATGAGCATCCGCGAAGAATGCCTATTGGCAGAGTCACGGCGCCTCATCAGACCGGGCGTTTTGGTCCTGACCAACGTCCGCCTCGATCACCTCGATTTCATGGGTCGAAGCCGTGAGGAGATCGCGGTTTGCCTGGCTTCGGCTTTCCCGCTCCATGGGACGGTCATCCTTCCCGAAGAGGAGTTCTTTCCCATTTTCGAACAAAAGGGGAGGGCCCTCGGAACCAAGCTCATCCTGGCCCGGAAAAGCGTCATGAAAGACGGGGAGCTGGCGGTCGCGCTTCCTTATGAAGAGTTCGAAGCGAACGTCAGGCTGGCCCTCGAGACGATCCGGGAGCTCGGCATCGGGGAGGAGACGGCCCTTCGCGGCATGGCCGCCGCCCCCCCCGATTTCGGGGCCCTCAGGATATGGGACGCGCCGAGGACTGGCTTGGGACCGGCCGTGTCTTTCGTCAATGCCTTCGCGGCCAACGATCCAGGATCTTCAAGCGAGGCGCTGGACCGGGTTATGGGCAAACCGTCCTTCTCCGGGCGGATGTTCATCGGGCTCCTGAACCTCAGGGATGACCGGGGGGATAGGACACTCCAATGGGCCGAGGCGCTCGAGAGGGGGGATTTCGATCGCCTGACCCGGATCGCGGTCATCGGGGGCCAGGCCCGGGCCTTCGGCCGCAGGCTGAAAAAACGGGCCGGGTGGCCGGAAGGCAAACTCGTCGTCTTCAAGGAGCGGACGCCCGCCGCGGTTTGTGAGGGCCTTCTCCGTCTCGCGGACGGGCCGGCCGTCGTGATCGGATTGGGAAACATCGGGGGATTGGGTAAAGGGATCGTCGAACACTGGGAACGGATGGGGACGGGCCATGGTGTTTGAAACGCTGCTCATCGGGCTCCTGCTGGCGCTCCTGTATGCGGAGCTCGCGGAGATCTCCCCGGGCGGGCTTGTCGTCCCGGGCTACGTGGCCCTCTACCTCGACCAGCCGTTGAGGGTCTTGGCGACCCTCCTCGTCGCCGTCATGGCCCTCCTGGCCTATAAAAGGCTTTCCCGTTTCCTTATCCTTTTCGGCAAACGGAGATTCGTTCTTCTGGTCCTGTTCGGGGCCGTCCTGGCCCAGGCTTGGTTCTTCCTCCTGCCGCATGTCTTCCATGATCCTTTGGAGCTGCGCGCGATCGGCTGGGTCATCCCCGGTCTCCTGGCCGGCAGCCTGGAAAGGCAGAGGCCCCTGCCGACCCTGGCCTCCTTGGCCACGGTATCCATTCTTACCTATTTTCTTGTCCGGTTCGTTTCCTGGCTATGAGAAAGACGCTGCGCTATCCCGGCATCTATCTTGCGGCCGGGCTGAGTCTTTTCTTTTTCGGCTTGTTCAAGTTCTTTGCGTTCGATGCGCTCACCGAGCGGGCGACCATGGTCCGGGCTGCGGAGATCATGGCGGCCGCCGAGAGGACTCTGCTGGAATGCCGGGAACGGAAAGGCCTTTCCCCCGACGCGGCGACAGACCCCAACCGGACGGGCCTCGTCGGTGTCGAGACCTCTCCGATAAGCACCACGCTGGGAAACCTCGAGGCCAAACGGACGACGACCAATCCCAATTTTGGCGGGCTCGTCGTGCGCTTATTGAAAGAGGCCGGGGTGAAAGAAGGCGAGGTCATCGCCGTGGGCGCTTCGAGCTCGTTCCCGGGGCTCATCCTGGCCGTGCTCTCCGCCGCCAAGGCCATGGACCTCGACGCCCTGATTATCTGCTCGCTGGGCGCGTCCCAATGGGGCGCCAACGACCCGCGTTTTTCCTGGTTGGACATGTATGGCTGTATCGCCGGAGAGGCCGGCGACGGAGGAAGAGTCATCGCCCTCTCTGTCGGCGGAGAAGGCGACATGGGCTTGGACATGAGCGTAGAGGGCCGCCGGTTTCTCCTGGGAGAGATCCGGAAGAGCGGCCTTTCGCTCATCGACGAGCCGGACCTCCCGAGGAATGTGGAGCTTCGGTCCCGGCTTTACAAGGAGAACGCTCGCGGAAAAACGATCGCGGCCTTCGTCAACATCGGCGGCAGCTGGGCCAACATGGGGACGGACGCATCGGTCCTCGGATTGAAGCCGGGGTCGACCAGGGTTCGGGACATCCCTCCGCCGGAACGGAGGGGGATGATCCAGGAGATGGCCCGGCGCGGCGTTCCCGTCATCCATCTTCTGAACATCAAGGGGCTGGGCGTGCGCTACGGCCTGCCCTGGGATCCGAGCCCGTTGCCGGAGCCTGGGGAAGGGGACGTTTATCGCCGCTCCCCGGGCTCCAATCCGCTCGTCATGACCCTCATCGGGGCCTATTTTATTTCGGTGGTTCTTGCCTTGGCGCTTTTTCGACGGCCGTAAATTCTATTTCCCCTATCATTTCCCCAAGCTGTTGACGAGGTCCTGGATCTCCTTCTGATCGGGGTTCAGGCTGATGGATGCCTTGAGAGCCTGGAGCGCCTTGGCCTTCTCCCCAGTCCGGATGTAGCATCGGCCCAGGGCGTTCAGCAGGCGCGTGTCGCTGTTATAGATCTTGTTCCCTTCGAGGAGGCCGGCGATGGCGCTGCCGTAATCTCCCAGCCCGGCTTGGGCCTGGCCCTTGATGAGAAAGTGATCGAACCTGAACTTCTCCGAGTCTTTGAGGCCTTCGGCGAGGCCGAGCGCCTCCGCGTATTTCTTGGACTTCAGGAGGAATTGGGCGTAATCCACAAGCCCTTCCTTGTAGTCGGCATTGGCCGCGTAAGCCCGCTTATAGAGCTCTTCAGCCTTGTCCGGGGACCCGGCCTGAGCGTACTGATAAGCCACGGCATAATAATAGATGAAGCTGTTGGAGGACAGGAAGCTCTTCGAGAGGGTCACAGGATGGGGGACCGCTTCGGCTGGGGAAAGGATAAAGGGGGCCGAGGCCTTGTCCACGACCTCGCCCCGGCCGTTCCTCAGGGTGAAGCGCATCTCATAATAATCAGGGGGAAAGCCCCGGGTCGGGAAGGCCCGCAGGAAGTTCATCGTCGGGGCGTAGGGAAGCTCGGAGAGCTTGATCGTGACGGCTTGGGCGGGCTTTCCTTCGGCCAGGGAACCCACGGCGGCGATTTCGACGGCGGCATCGGCCCAGAGGTCGCGGGGGACTCGGATGAGATTAAGCCCGTAGGCCAGCTCGTCGCCCGAACCGAGCGTTCCCTTGGGGTCCGTCAGGATCTGGCGCCCAAGGACTTTGAACGGGACGATGGTCGCGGCGGCCGTGTCTTGGAGCCCGTAGCCGAGGACGGGCGGCATCATCTTGACCGGCCCGTCGCCGGCCGAGACCTCGATCTCCTTCTCGAAGAGCGAGAACTCCTTGCCCACGGCGTTTTGGAGGAGGATGGTCAGGCCGAACTTGCCCTCGGCGATGGGAAAGAGGTCCTGGACCGAGATGCCGTTGGACTGGATATTCTCGGCCCGGTCGGGCGGAAAGTAGAACGGGTAGTCCTTGGAATACTGGAAGACGACCGCGTCGCCCCGGCGCAGGCTGACGCTGAGCTTGAAATTGCAGTAATACTGATCCTTGGGCTGATAGTAATCGATGGATACACTCCGGGGCGAAATGGAGAAATGGAGAAGGTCCAGGCCCAGCAGCCCGTCACGGATGACCTCCACCGTCGCGCTGCTCTCGACGTAGTTCGTCAGGTACTCCGTGCTGACAATCCCCTTGTAGTGAAGGAAATGAGTTGCGTAGGCGGGGTTGATGTCTTTTTTCGGCGAGTCGAAGACTCTGGCGAGGATGATGCTGGTCTGGGGAGACGGCGCGAACCCGTAGGGAATTTGACCGGGGACGAGCGACAGGGAGACCCCGGCGAGTGTCGGGGCCATCTCCTTGATCTTTTCGTAGAGCTTCGCGTAGTCCGTCAGGTCCAGGCCCTTGTTGTCGATGATGAGGCTCCCCGGCCCGTCGGAAACGGGATTGTAGAGCTTGAATTCGCCCCCGCCTCTCTGGAAAAAGACCAGCCCGAAATTCGCCGGGAGGCCCTTGCCCGCGTCCCCGTAGTAGTACCAGACATGGGTCGGGTAGAGTCCGGCCGTTCCCTCGAACCGCTCGATGCTGTTAGCGGGGCCGAGAATCATGTAGATCCGGCCCATGTCGGTCATCCAGCCCTCCCGGACGGTCCCCCTCCGGAAGAAGCTGTTGACGTAGGCGAAGCGTTTCGTCATTTCGTCCTTGTATTCGTTCTGGGGCGTCGCCGGGGTCGGGTCGCGCATGTTCCAGAACGTCCTGATGAAGATGTCCCGGTCCCGGTCGTTCTGCAGATGCAGGAAGACGTCCAACTCCTTGTCGGTGATGATGTAGCTCGTGAGGTCCACCCATTCCCGGTATTGCGGAGCCAGGTCCTTGACCTTGACCTTCGTCTGGGCCGGCAGCCGGCCGGCGCCCGAGAGTAGGACAAGCGCCCCGGCGAGGGCGATGAATCGATGGAAAGTCGCGGTCCGGATCATGACGGCACCTCCTCTCCCGTATCTTAGTCAAAAGCCGGGGAAATTTCTACCGCGCCGAAGGCGGGGACACGGGATCGAGGCCCGCGTCCCCTCTCCCGGCAACGCGGGACACGTCGCTTTGGTTAGGCATCCCCACATGGAGAGAACGACGAACGCCCGCAGACCGATTCCCCTCCGGCCGACGCACCGTGATCAGGGTCTTCCCTGTACATTATTTTGGATTTTATCCATAATTATGGATGCCGAGGGGGCACTTATCCAATTTAACCTATTGATAAAAAGTGAGTTTCCTGCCTCAACGGGTTGGCATATATCTTGGATATTAAAAGCGGTGACAGGGGAACATTCAGGAGATTCTATGTCAATAATATATACAAAGGAGGTGTCAAGGGAGACGCTACCATTCAAGGAGAACGAAGGGATGTGGGGCGAGGACGAACTCGCTCCGGGGAATGGGAAACTTGAAGCCTGCCCAATAGGAGGGTAAATGAAAAGGCTATTCGTACTGATCTTATGCCTGGCCTTGCCAATCGGCCTGATGGCTCAGCAGTGATCGGGATCCATCACCGGAACGGTCACGGATTCCGAGGGCAATGCTCTGCCCGGCGTCAGCCTGACCCTGACG
>CAZSMW010000169.1:0-24546 GCA_964607985.1 uncultured Eubacteriales bacterium | reverse complement strand
CGATTCCCTCTTTTTATTCGATCCCATTCGCCTCCCCCGAGAGAACGCGGCCTCTCGATATCAGCTGCCGGCTGAATCTGGACTATTCGCAACGAGAGTCCATTTCGTTCCAGCGCCGGGAAGTCATCCGCCTGCTTGAGGCCCAATTCGCGTTCCCGAAAGAACGGATCTCTCGAAGGCGGTATGAAAAAGAGATCAGAGACGCCAAGATCGTTCCCTCTCCCTTCGGAGCGGGAGAGATCAACTACAGGGATTTTGAGGTCCTAGCCGGCGGGGCGGCCCTCGTGAAACCGGATATGGGCCATCTGGAGACCTGGCCCGATCTTTTCCGGAAAGATGAAACCTACATCTGTCATGCCTGGGACCTGAGCGACGTGGTCGGGCAGATCCGCCGCACCCTGGAGACCGGAAGATATTTGACCATCGCCCGGCAGGCCCAGGACCTGTACCGGAAGCACCTTTTCCAGGAGGACGGCCGGACGGAATTCTGCGACAGGGCGCTTCGGCTTTTCGGGCGCGATGACAGGGAGTCGGGGGCACGATGAAGGTCCTTCTTTTTGATCTTGTCCACCCCGCTCATGTCCATATATTTAAAAACGTCATCCGGCATTTTCAAGAAAAGGGCCATCGGGTGGTCGTGATTTCTCGGGCCAAGGACGTCGCCAACGTCCTTTTGGAGCACTATCATATAGATTATCTGTCCCTCAGCCGGGCGGCGTCGAATCCCCGGGACATGTTGCTGGAACTTCTCCGGAGGGATCTCGGGATCCTCAAGTTCCACCGGCGGCACAAATTTTACGCCGCCTTCGGGACATCCGCGTCCATCGCCCATCTCTCGGCCGTCTCCCGGGTCAAATCCTTCGTGTTCGAGATGGATGACGACGACGTCATTCCCCTGTTCGCCAGGCTGACCTATCCCTTTGCCACGGGGATCGTCGTTCCGGCCTCTCTCCGCTATAAAAAATGGCGGGAGAAGAGAATTGTCCACAACTCCTATCATGAGTTGGCCTATCTCCACCCCGACCAATTCTCTCCCGACTCGGATGTCCTGAAAAGATACGGTCTCAAGCCCCATGGATACATCGTGGTCAGGAAATCCGCCCTGAAAGCCCACCATGACCTTAACGCGCAGGGGCTCGAAGGTCCAATCATGGAAAGCGTCCTGGATATCATCAAACCCTTTCCCGTGGTCAGCAGTTGGGAGCGGGAGGGGAGATATTCGATCGAGCCCTGGGATATGCACGATATCCTGGCCTTCGCGAAACTCGTCATCTCCGACTCCCAGACCATGACCCGGGAATCGGCCGTTCTGGGGACGCCTTCCATCCGGTATAATTCCTTTGTCGGAAGGCTGTCCTGCTTTGACGAGCTTGAAAACAAGTTTGGGCTCACCTTCGGCTTCCGGCCGGGAGAGGAGAGGAAGATGCTGGACACGACACGCGACCTACTGAGTAGGGGCGATTTAGCGGAAGAATGGCAGGAGAAGAGAAAACGGCTGCTCGCGGAGAAGCCGAATTTTCTGAAATGGATCACGGATACTTTCGACTTTAATATTTAAGGCGGTCACATGAAACTCATCATCCAAGTTCCCTGTTTCAACGAAGAAAAAACCCTTCCCGTTACGCTCGCCGGTCTGCCGCGGGCGGTGGCCGGCTTCGATCGCGTGGAGTGGCTCGTCATCGACGACGGGAGCGCGGACGGGACGGCACAGGCGGCCAAAGCCCACAATGTGGACCACATCATCCGCTTCACGAAGCATCAGGGACTGACCAGGGCGTTTCTCGCCGGCATTGACGCGTGCCTGAAGCTGGGGGCCGACGTGATCGTCAATACCGACGCCGACAATCAATATAATGCCGCCGACATCAGCAAGCTCACCGGGCCGGTCCTGGAAAAGAAGGCGGACATGGTCATCGGCACGCGGCCGATGAAAGAAATCCGGCACTTTTCGATGGCTAAGAAATTTTTCCAAAAACTCGGTAGCCGCGTCGTCGGTCTGGTCAGCGGATTTCATATTCCCGACGCGACCAGCGGTTTTCGGGCCATCTCCCGCGAGGCGGCCATGAAGTTCAACGTCTTCAACGACTATACCTATACCCTGGAGACGATCATTCAGGCCGGCCGGAAGGGCATGGCTGTCGCCTCCGTGCCCGTCCGGGTCAATGAGTACCTCCGTCCCTCAAGACTCTACAAGAGCGTCGTTTCCTATCTTTGGAGGTCGCTCGCGACGATCGTCCGGATTGCCGTGGTCTACAAGCCCTTCAAATTCTTCATGTTGGTCGGATCCTTCCTCTTCGGCCTGGGGCTTCTTTTCGGAGCCAGGTTTCTGTTCTTCCTGGCCCAGGGCCGGGGGGCCGGCCACGTCCAGTCCCTGATCCTCACCAGCATTCTCCTGGGCATCGGGTTCCAGACGCTGCTGATAGCCTTTATCGCGGACCTCCTCGCTGTGAACAGGGCCCTCATCGAGGATCTGCAATACAGGGTCAGGAAGATCGAAATCGAATCTCATCAAGGCCGGGAACCCGGAGGGGGCGAAGGCGGCGCATGAACATCCTTCTCTTTGCCGGCCTTTCCGACCGCAAACTCTTGAGCAAAATCTCTCCGCTCATCAGCTTGGACAGGGTGGACCGCGTCTATCTGGCCCGGAATTCTGAATTGCATTTCGAAAAAGTGACCTCTCTGAGGCTTCCCTGGTGGCTGAAGACGCCGGTTCTCCGCGAATTCGCCAAGCTGCTCTACGGGATTCGGCTGGGCCTCTCGGCGAAGATCGACTATGTCATAGGGATTTATTATATCCCCCATGGAATCCTCGCCTCTCTCATAGGCCGGATCTTCGGCAAGCCCGTGATCCAGCTCTTTATCGGAGACGACGTAGACGCCGCGGTCCGCCATAAAAAAACAACCCGTTGGTTTCTCGACAACGCGAGAGCCATCGGTGTACGGGGAACCCGATCCGCGGAAAGATTGGGTCGCGTCCTCGGGGGAACCCCGAATTTTTTTACGCTTCCCAATCTTTTTACTCCCCCGGACTTCGGGGCCGAGGAAAATCATCCCCCGAAGGAGATCGATCTCATCAATGTCGGCTATTTTGACGATTGCAAGAGGGTGGACATCTATCTCGAGGTCGTCGCCCGCATTCGGCGGAAATATCCTCATATCCGATCGGTCTTCGCCGGGAGGGATGTCGGCCGCAGACGGGCCGGGTTTGAAGAGATGAGGAAAAGGCTGGGGCTCGAGGAAAACGTCCGGTTTCCGGGCGAAGTCGAGGACGTGTTTTTCTATCTCCACCGCAGCCGGGTATTCCTGATGACCTCTGAGTCCGAGGGAATTCCCATGGCGATGATCGAAGCCATGAGCGTCGGCCTCCCCTGCGTCGTCCCCGACGTCGGAGACATTCCGGACCTGGCCCGGGATGGGATGAACGCGTTCGTCGTTCCCCCTCTCGACGTCGAAGCCTTCGCCTCGAAAGCGATGAAACTTCTGGAGGACGAGGGGCTCTACAAAGAAATGTCCCGGAACGCCCGCCAAACCATCCGAAATCGAGAGAAGGAATACACATTCCCGTATATCAGAGAGATTTGGGATAAGGCCCTTGTCTGACTCCGCTCGGTCTGCCCAGGCCATTATCTACTTGACTTTCGCCACTTTTCCATCGCCGACAGCCCATTCCGTCCAGATCGTCAAAATGTGCCAGGCCATGGCGAAAGCCGGGGCCCGCGTGAAACTCGTGGCCGATGTCCGCCAAAGGCCGCGTCAAATCTTTGAATTCTATGATGTGCGATACCCTTTTGAGATCGTCAGGATTCGGCTCCTTCCGGTTTGGATCGCGGGGAGGGTCCTTTTTCTGGCCCGGTCGCTTTTTTTGATCCTCAAGAATCGCCGTTGCCTTTTCTACACCCGCGATGTCTTTACGGCCTGGTTTGTCGGGACCCTGGGGGTGGATTTCATAACGGAAGTCCATGAGTTCCCCGCCGGCCGGTTCCGAAACCTGTTGATGCGGAGAATTCTCTCGGCTTCACGGCTGCGCACGACCGTCTTCATTTCGGAAGAACTCCGAAAATCCCTGTTCCGCCAAATGGGCGACCGGCTCGCCGGGAAGACAACAGTCGTCGCCCATGACGGCGCGGACCTGGATGAGTTTCCATCTTCTTTGTCCAGGGACGAATCCCGGCGGAGGCTGCACTTGCCCGAAGGCGCCTTCATGGCCGGATACGCGGGAAGTCTCTTTGAGGGACGGGGTCTGGAGGTCATCCTCGAAGTCAGCCGGGTTCTAAAAGACGTGGTGTTCGTCATCGTCGGCGGAGAGAGGGGGCAAGCCGATCGCTTGAGGTGCAAGGTCAAGGAGGCCGCGCTCGCCAATGTCCTCGTCATCGGTTTTGTCCCGCACCGGATGGTTCCTGCCTACCTGGCGGCATTCGATGCTTTATTGATGCCTTACCAAGAGACGGTCCTCCACCGCCAGAAAAAACATGACACGGCCTCTTACATGTCTCCCCTCAAAGCGTTCGAATACATGGCCGCGGGGAGGCCCATCGTGGCTTCCCGTTTGAAGGTCATCGGAGAGATCCTGGAAGACGGGCGGAATGCCATCCTCGTCCCTCCGGATTCGGTGACGGAATGGGCCGGCGCCATCCGGATGCTCAGGGATAACGAGCCCTTGGGCCGGACAATCGGAGAACGGACGCGCGACGACGTCAGGAAATACAGCTGGGACGAGCGGGTGAAAAAGATATTTCTCGAATAGGCTGAGACTCGAACCATGTGCGGAATAGCCGGAATCGTCGCCCGCGGGAACGAACGCCTGGACTTTGCCTGGCTCGGCGCCATGGCTGAATCCATCGCTCATCGGGGGCCCGACGGCGAGAAGTTCCTGATCATCGATTCCGGACGGGGAAAAGAATATCTTTTCCGGAGGGATGAACTGCCGGATTCCGCGGGCGATGTCGGGTTTGCCCACCGCCGGCTGTCCATCATCGACTTGTCCGAGTCGGCTTCTCAGCCGATGTCCGATGAAACGGGGCAGGTTTGGATCGTCTATAACGGCGAGATTTTCAACTACCTGGAGATCCGGAAAGACCTCATCCGCCTCGGCCATCGATTCCAGACACAGTCGGATACCGAAGTCATCCTTGAAGCCTACCTCGAATGGGGAAGGGATTGTCTCCGCCGGTTCAACGGCATGTGGGCCTTCGTGATCTACGATTTCCGGACCGCCCGGCTGTTCGGGGCGAGGGACCGTTTCGGGATCAAGCCTTTTTTCTATCACCTTTCTTCCCAGTTCTTCTCCTTCGCTTCCGAGATCAAGGCCCTGTTGAAACTGCCCTGGGTCGAACGAAAGCCGTTTTTACCGGCGATCAAGGATTATCTGTATTATTCCAGGGTCGACACGTCCCGATACACTTTTTTCAGCGGCATCCATGAGCTGGAACCGGGCCAATACTTTGATATCGACATGCGTCCCGAGTTCCGGCTCTCTCTATCCACGTGGTGGAAGATCGAGGAAAACCTTGACGAGATTCCCCGGGAGACAAACGAGATCCGGGAAAAATTCAGGGACATTCTTCTTTCCTCCATCCGGCTGCGATTGCGGAGCGATGTCCCTCTCGGGACCTGCCTTTCCGGAGGGCTGGACAGCTCGGCGATCGTCTCGCTGGCCCACCCATTCCTCGAGGAAGGGCGCCAGAAGACATTTTCGATCGTCCATCCGGGATTCCGCTTCGACGAATCTCTCTATGTCGATGAGATCGCGAAGAACTTCCGGTTGATTCCCCATAAAAGGACGATCACCGGCAAGGACCTCCTCCAGGACCTGGAAAATGTCATCGAAGCTCATGATGAGCCGTTCACTTCGACCAGCATGTACGCCCAGTGGAAGGTGTTCGAGCTGGCCAAGCGCCACGGGGTTACGGTGACCCTGGACGGCCAAGGCGCCGACGAGCTCCTGGCCGGATATTCTTATTTCAAGCCGGTCTATTGGTCTGAACTCCTCCAGAGACTCCGGCTGGCCCGATTTTTCAAGGAGATCCATTCCGATTCCCCGTCGGCGGGCGGGTTTTTGATGAACGGGCTGACGGCTTTGACCGGCTTTCTTTCCCACCGGCGGATGATCGCCTGGGCGGGTCTTCGGGAGGCTCAGTATGTCCAGGATTGGATCGCCAAAGATTTTTTCAAAGAGGTCGAATTCCCCCATCCCCGCCTGGAGATCAAATTCAAGTCGCGGCTGAACCAACGGCTCTATGAGGTGTTCGCCCATGACGGCCTGCCGGCCCTGCTTCGGTACGGTGACAGAAATTCGATGTGGCACAGCGTCGAGTCCCGGATGCCCTTCCTGGACTACAGGCTCGTTTCCTTCGTATTTTCCCTGCCGCCGGAATTCAAGATCCATGACGGGCTCAGCAAGACAATCCTCCGCCGGGCCCTGAAGAAGGACATCCCTTCCCTCATCCTCGATCGGCGGGACAAGATCGGTTTCGTCACTCCGGAAGCCGAGTGGTTTCGGACCGGGATGAAGGACCGGATGAAAGACGTCTTTTATTCTTCTTCGATCCAGGCGAGAGGCCTCTATCGGGTCCGGAAGCTCCGGGAACTGTTCCAGAAACACCTGGACGGCTCGCTTGATGCCAGCCGGCCCTTGTGGCGGGCATTTCACCTCGAGCTGTGGATGAGAAAGTACATCGACTGAGAGGCTGAGCGTGAGAGGCGATATCATCCGATCGATGAAAAGTTATCTGGGCCTCGGAGCCTCCGATCGGCGTCTTCACCGGGGATTGAAGAATGCCTCTTTCCTAAGCCTGGGGAATCTCGTTTCACAGGCCATCGGGTTCGTCGGCTTCCTGTTCATCGCCCGGCTCTTCGGTCCCGAAAAATACGGCATTTATGTCACGGTCCTGGCTTTCGTGACATTCTTCGAGATCTTTGATCTTTCGGGGCTCTTGAAGGTGATCGTCCGTGAGGGCAGCAAGGACATCGAATCGCTCGAGCGGACGCTCAATGGAGCGATCTTCCTGAAAACGTCTTTCTTCAGCCTGGCCCTGGTTTTATGCATTGGAGCGAGCTTTCTGACTCATTATTCCCAGACGATCAAAGGCCTAATCATCCTCTACAGCATGGAACTCATCTATTCCGGTCTGGAGTCTTTCCTGAGCGCCATTTACCAGACCGTCGAGAAAATGCAGTATCTGGCCGCCTTCACGGTCCTGACCCGTGTGCTGATCACGATCCTGTCGATCGTCTTTCTTTACCTCGGGGCCGGCGTTTTGGTCATCCTGCTGATCAATCTCTTCTCCCGGTTCTTGGTGCTTCTCATCAACTATGTTTATTCGCGGAGATTCGCTAAATTCCGCTTCAATTTTCGGCTAAGCCTCGATCCCAGGATCCTCAAGGCGACGATCATTTTCTCCCTCATGGGGATCATCAACACGGTTGCCGTCAAGATTGATGTCCTCATGCTCTCTTTACTCACGGCTTCCAAGGACGTCGGGGTCTACAGCGTGGCTCAAGAGTTCACCAAAGAAGGGCTTATCTTGCGGAATATGGCTGCGATGGCCTTTTTCCCCATCGCGGTGAAATTCTTCCATTCCGGGACGGTGAGGGCCCGAACGCTTTTAAGGTACTCCTTTCTCCTGTTTTTCGCGGTCCTCGCGGGATGCATCACCCTATTTTTCTTTGCCCCAAATATCGTCATTCTCTTTTTCGGCGACAAGTATGCGGCTTCCGGTCAGATCCTTCGCTGTCTCCTTTTCTGTCTGCCGTTGGCTTTTTTTACGTTGCCCTTAACCACGGCCTTGCAGGCGACTCATAATGAACAACTTCTTCTCATTGTCTTCGCGATAGCGGCGGCCCTGAACGTCCCCTTGAACATTCTCTTTTTCTATGAATTCGGATTGATCGGCATTGCCTATTCCACTCTTATTGTCTTCTTGGCTCAATCGGTCGCTCTTTATGTTTTGTCCATCCGGAGAATGAAACGCCAGGGCTATTTGGTCTGAATGGCAGATAAAAAGAGAATCTGTTTCGTCCTCCCGGCCTTTTTTCCGGAGACCAAAGGCGGCTCGGAGTTTCAGGCCTATGTCATCGCCCAAGAGTTGTTGAAGGCCGGATGGGAGGTTCATTACATCAGAGAAAAGGGCCGAATCGTCCGACCCGCGGAAACGGTCGAAGGGATCGAGCTCCATTCACTGCCCCGGAGGAATACGCGGCTCAAATGGCTGAACCTTCCTTCCCTTTTCCGGACGATGATGAAGGTTCGGGCTCAATTCTGGTATTGCCGGGCAACGGTCTCTTACGTTTTTCCGGTATGGTTGGCTGCACGAGCCTCCGGAGGAAAGGTCGTCTGGGCGTGTTCGAAAAAGGACCAGATTTTGCATGACGTTTGGAGGAACAACCGGAAGGAATCTCCGTGGCTCGGAGTATTCCGGGATCTCGACAGGCTTCTCTTCAGGAGCGTGCTCAAGAGAATCGATCTCGTCATTCTCCAGAGCCATGAACAGAAAATGTGGCTGGAGAGAAAATGGAGCCTTAGCGGTCCCGTCATTTACAATAGCCATCCGCCCGTCCCTTTCCCGGAGGGGCCGCGCGAGCTCTTGGTGCTCTGGGTGGGGCGCCTCCAGCCCTGGAAACACCCGGAACACTTCGTGCACATTGTCCAAAGACTCCATGGAAAACCCTACCGCTTTCTTGCGATGGGGAGGGAAATCGAAAAAATAGGCATTGCCGGCGAATTCAAGAAGCTGGAGCAATTCGCGCCGAATTTCAAGTATCTGGGTGAAGTCGACAGAGAGGAGGTTTGTTCCCTGTTGGAAAGGGCGAGGCTTCTCGTCAACACCAGCGAACTCGAAGGATTCTCCAACACCTTTATCGAAGCCTGGCTGAGAGGGGTTCCGGTGGTCTCCCTCACGGAGGACCCGGACGGATTGATTCGAGACCGGGGACTGGGAGCGGTGTCCGGAAGCCTGGATCGCCTCGCCGGGGATATCGAGGAGTTGATGGACCAACCCGCAGCCTGGCGGGAAATCTCGGCCCGATGCCGGAAGTTCGCGGAGGAACATTTCAACTCAGAGGTCAACGTCCGGCGACTCGAGAAGGAGCTCCTGAAGGTTCAGGAATGATGAACAAAAAAACCGGGAAGATGATCCTCTTCCTCCCCCTGGCGATCCTTGTTGTCCTCAACGTGGTGTTTATTCTTACGCATTTAAAAGGGAAGGAGGATTATCTCCACACAGCCTTGCGCATTGTTCTTAACGACTTCTATGGCCTCCACTCGGCGGCTTTCGGCGTCGTCCTCGCGATTCTGTGCGGCCTCGGCTTGCGAAAAAAAATATCCGGGGTGGCGTTTCTCCGCCGTAGCTTTCTCGCTTTTCTTCTGTTCATGCTCGCCGTGAATTTGTCTTTTTTGCCGGAGCTTAACAGGGATGTCCAGGGGCAGGAATCGAGGCGCTTTCGAAGATTAAGGACCCCCCATCTGGAGGAAGCCGTCCGCTCTTCGGCAGCCAGGGCCGCCGGGGCGATCAAAAAATATCTTCAACTAGGCGATGACCTTAACGGAAAGACCCTTATTGTTCCCTGGCCGGCCGAGGATGAGGGATACAATTTATTTATCGGCTTTGTCGATCCGAAGGCGGTTGTTCGAAAAAAATATCCTTACATGATCGGGAATGAAGATCTCGAATTCTTGAAAACTCTCGACGCCCGGACCTCCCGATTTTCCATTAATGACGAAATGACGGAGAGTATCGTCGTTGTCAGCGAAGACCCGGATGCTGAAGAATTCACTTTATTCCGGGATGACCGGACGATTTTTTTCTTTTCGCCGGAAATCATAAAGCGCCTCCCCATGAATCTCCATGATTAACCAGTTCCTATTTCTTTTTTTCCTGGAGGTCCTGGGCTTGAGTTTCATGGTTCTCTTTAAAAAGAACCTCGACCGGGCCTATCTCTACATCTTGTCCTTTCCGATGGGGGTCTCTTTATGGGTTTTTTTGATTCTGATTTTCCTCTGTACGGGATTGCCTCTTTATCGCGGGGCCGTTCTCACGGCAAGCTTCCTGATGCTGGGGGCTTTTTTCCTGATGGACCTGAAAAAAAAGGCGTTTTCCAGGGAAGAGCGAATGCCGCTGATCATTCTTCTTCTCTCATTCGCAGCCCTTTCTTTCATATTTTTAAGCCTGAATTACTCTTTTTTCACTAATGATTCCTGGGCGTTGGTCGCCGGAGGCCGCACGATCGCCCTCTCGACCGGCCTTCCGGCGAGTCTGCTGGCCGAAAAAGGGATATTTTCGTACATCCTTCACTCCGCAGCGAGCCTTTGGCACTTCGACTATCTCTATGCTCTCTACCCGATGATCACCCTGTTCCTCGTGCTGTTCTTTATGTACAGCCTGTATGCTCCCTTTGAAAAGAAAAGGATTTCCCTCAATCGCCACTTAGCCTTTAGCGGACTCGCCGCTCTCTTTCTTCTGAGCACGTTTTTCATCCTGATGAATTTCACCTACATCCATTCGAATCTTTTGTATGGGTTTTATATCTTCATCGCCGTCTTCGGGTTGTGGAGACGGCTGCGGGGCGATCATTCCGCGTGGCTCGTCGTCTCCATTCTCGCGCTCCTGTCTTCCGTGTTCATTAGGGTGGAAGGGCCCCTCGTGGCCTTGATCCTGGTCATCCTTCTGATCTCCGCCCGGGAGCTGTCGCTCAAAGATAAAGGAATCTATGTCCTGTCCGTCACGCTGGCCGTTTCGGCCTGGTTTCTCAAGCTGTTTTTTGTTTTTTCCGGTTTCACGGGCAAGAAACTTAACGCCGATCGATGCCTCTTTGTCATCCTGATCTATCTTTTATGCCTCCTGGGATTATGGCTCAGCGAGAGGAGAGGCCTGGTCCGTTTGAGGAGCTATGCCCCCCTCGCCATGCTTTATGCCCTGGCGTTCCTCTGGAGCTATTTCATCTGGACGAAGGGGATGTCCATGAAGGGAGGGGACCTGATCATCCGGAGATACGGGATCCTCCTTGTCAATATTCTCCGAGATGGCGGCTGGGGGGTCACCTGGATGGCTCTCTTCTTCCTATTCATCGCGGCCCTTTTCATGGCCCGGTTTCCGCAGGAATCCCTTTTTACCTACACCATTCTATCGTTCGGGCTTCTCTTCAATTCCCTCAACCTGTTCCGGGGAGGCTGGAGAGTCGGTTGGGGGGACAGCGGAAATAGGATGTTGGTCCACATCATCTTCATTTTGGGTTTTTACATATTTCTCAAGTTCAAGGTTATGATCTTTAAAAACGAGACCTCATGAAAAAGCGGGGGATCTGGGGGCTCATATTCTTCGTGTTTCTCTTCTTCTCCTCTGAGGATCGGCTCTTCAAGAACTGGAAGGGAGAGCTGGAAGCATTCGTCTCGTGGGACGGTGAAATCAGGAAGTGGGCCTGGGTGAATCTGTTTCCAGGGGCCATGATCCTTATCGATATCCCTGAATGGAAAGATTGGGACGAGCCTTTTGCGAACAAAGGCCTGGGAAACATCCGAAGGTTCCTGTATCGAAAAGCTTTTCCCCGGTCGGTCATCTATTTGAAGAGGCTTTCTCCCCAGGCCGCCATGCCTCGTCTCATCCGGCTGGATTCCCGAAAGAGATTCCGGGAGGATGAAAAGACCTCGCTGTTGAAACTCACACCAGAGGGCTCCTTCAGCCCCCAAGGTTTGAAAACCCTTATCCTCTCGCAAAACATCGACTTCTATCTCTGTTCGTTCACCAATTACAAACTCAAAACTCAGGCCCTAAACGCCGAGGGTTTTCAGCTGCTTCACAGCAACCCGCGGCTTATGCTCTGGTCGGTTAAAAATGAATAGACGCATTCTGCTCTGCCTTTACTTTTTCCCCCCTCTCGGAGGGCCTCGTTCTTTGAGATGGCTCAATCTCGTCAAGGTCCTTTCGGAGCGAGGATGGACGATCGATGTTCTGACGGTCAAGCCTTCCTTTCATGACAGCTTTTATGATGCAAGTTTGCTCAAGGAACTGCCACCGGGGATCAGGGTCTACCGGTCTTTTCCGGGGTTCTATTATTTCCTCCTTCATTTCCGGAAAAGGCCGGCCCTGGGTTTTCCAAAGACGACTTTGGAATGGTTTCCTTTTGGGATCCTCAAGGGCGCCCAGCTATCCGGGTCCCGGAAATATGACATCCTCATCTCCTCCGCGTTGCCCTTTGTCGGACACCTCGTCGGCTATTTTCTCAAGCGGAAAATGCGCATCCCATGGGTCGTGGATTACGGAGATCCCCTGAGCTTCAACCCGACGACGAGTTCTCTGAAGCGCCTGGTCGGCCGATGGTTCGAGCGGCGCATCCTGAGGTGTGCGGATGGGCTCATCGCGGCCGCCGAAGGGATGAGGGGGGACTTCTTGGCGCATTTTCCGTTTCTCAAGGGAATTTCGACACGGGCTATTCCCAGCGGTATTCCAGGGGAGATCGATCACGTTCAAGCCGCGGATTTTGGGGGTCGATTCGTCATCACGTATGCGGGAAGCTTTTACAAGGGAACTCGGGAACCCTATTCCTTCTTCCGGGCTCTCCAGGCCTTGATCCGGGATGGAGAGGTTCGGAGTCGTCTGAGTGTCCTGATCGCCGGAAGCGTGGAACCGGCCTATCTCGAGGCGGCCCGCAAGCTCAACATCCAGGATTCCGTTCAGTTCCTGGGACGGATTCCATTTCAGGAGGTCATGTCCATTCTTAAGGGGTCCTCGGTCATTCTCTATATCGGGAGCCTCTGGAGCCATCGTCACTTTCAGTACAAGATTTTTGAATATGCCGCCTCCGGAAGGCCGATCATCGCCATCCGACAGGCTGACACCGATTTGGGCGCCGCGTTCATCGAAGAGAAGAACCTCGGGCGGGTCGTCTCCGATGATCCTGAAAATATCGCCCGGGCCATTGCCGAATTGTTTGATTTGTGGAAGCAGGGATCCCTGGACCGGTCCTTTGCCCCTCTTGATAAGGACATGTACACATGGGGCAGGCGGGGAAAGGAAGTGGAAGATTTTATCAATCCCTTCGTCAGCCCTTGAGATGAAGCGCCGCATTCCTTTTGTGTCGACATCCGTCCTCCAGGATCTGGCTCTCGGCGTCGTCCTCATCCCGCTGAGGTATGTCCTGGGTATCCGGCTCTTCATTTTCCACCTTCTGGCTCTTCTCGTCTTCATCAAGACAATCCTCCGCAGGCATGCCGACCGGGAGAAGCCGTCCCTTCCGGCGGAGAATCTTTTCTTGCTTGCCTTCATCCTCGTCTACGGCCTTTCTTTCTTGCTCAATTCCAAAGACATGCCCATGGTCAGGGCGCTGGCTTCCTTGAACAACCTGAGCTTCTGGGTCACGGGGTTTTGTCTTATCTTCGCTGTTTATCATGCATTCCCCCGGGAGGACGGACGGCGTCTGCTCCGGGCCTTCCACATCTTCGGCCTCATCAGCAGCCTCTTCGTCATCTTCTCTCTCTCTTCTTGGATCTTGAGCCATAAATATTGGAAAGCGGAGAGTTTGCTCCTGATGCTGGCGCCCGAGAGGGCCGTGACCGTCATCCAGTCATCCGGGGCGACGCTCCTTCAGGATTCGCTGTACCTTCGCTTCGTGGGGAAGGACAAGATCTTCGGCCACGAATTCCCGAGGCCATCCGGGTTCGACATCTACGGCAATTCCCTGGGCGTGACGATGATTTTTCTTCTGATGATGACTCTGGCCTATCACCGGATCTTGAAGAAGAGGAAGGGATGGACGGTCTTCCTGGCTCTGGAGGGGCTGGCTTTTCTTCTATCCCTGTCGAGAATTGCCATGCTGGCGCTTCCGGCGGCGGCGTTATTCGTCATTCTGGGCCGGAGAAGAGTTCTCCATCTGAAGATGATCGGGGGGTTGGCGGCAGCTCTCCTGATTGTTCTCGTCCTCGTCTCTCCTCAAAAAATGATCAGGGCCGCGTCGGAATTCCGAAAGGACAGCACGGCAAGCCGGGGGGAGCTTTACAAAATCACTCTTTCCGAGGCCCTCAAGAGACCGGTTCTGGGACACGGGTTCAAGCCGCTGCTGGAAGATTTTCCCATGCCCATCGGGTCTCATTCGACATACATCGGCGTCCTCTACAGGACCGGATTTCTGGGTTTTTTGATCTTCGGTGCATTCTGGCTGGCCGTTTTGAGAACGTGGTGGCGGCAGCGCCCGCGATTGGCTGCGAACGAAACACTCCGCCATCTCTGGACCTTTGGCGGAATTGCTTTTCTCTCCGGCCTCATTTGGATGTTCGCCGAGGACCTGGATGCTCATCCCGTCGCGTCCTTTCTCTTTTTCATTATTATCGGCCTCATCCTTTCTCTGAAGAAGGTCGGGAAATCCGCCGGGGATCTAAGATGAAGGTCTGTCTCGTTTCCTCAAGCGGGGGCCACCTCTTTCAGCTTTATGCCTTGAAAACCTGGTGGCGGAAGGTGGACAGGTTCTGGGTCCAGTTCCAGAAGGCTGATGCGGCGTCTCTCCTCGGCGAGGAGACGGTCTACTGGGCCTACGGACCGACCCCGAGGAATATCAAGAACCTCATCCGGAATTTTTTCCTCGCTTTCCGCATCCTCCTCAAGGAGAAACCGGACCTGATCATTTCCACCGGAGCCGCCGTGGCCGTCCCCTTTTTCTATGTCGGGAAGCTTTTAGGATGCCGGCTCGTTTTCATCGAGGTCTATGACCGGGTCGATTCTCCGACGCTCACCGGACGTCTGGTCTACCCGATCACGGATGCCTTCGTCCTTCAATGGCCGGAGCAGAAAAAATATTATCCCAAGGGCAGGCTGATCGGACAACTGCTGTGATCTTCGTCACCGTCGGCACGGATGAACATCCTTTTGATCGGTTGATCCGGGAGGTCGATTCTCTCAAGGGAAGGGGGGTCATCCGGGAGGAGGTCTTCATCCAGATAGGATTTGCCCGTTATCATCCGGAGCACTGTCCATTTGCCGAGGTCCTTACCTTTAAGGAAATGGAGGAGAAGATGAGGGACGCCAGGATCGTCATCACCCACGGCGGCCCCGGCTCGATCATGCCCGTGCTCTATTCCGGAAAGGTCCCTGTGGTCATCCCCAGGCGAAAACGTTATGGAGAGGTTGTCGACGACCACCAGGTGAGTTTTGCCCGGAAGCTGGAAAAGGAGGGGCGAATCATCCTGGTCGAAGCTGTCGAAGACCTTGGAGCCAGGGTCGAGGAGTACGAAACACGGGCCCAGGAGTTAACATCTCGGATAAAAAAGGATAGAATAAGCCCGGAAGAGAATCTGTCCCGTTTTGTTCGAGCGCTGGAAGAGATCTGTCTGGACGTCATTCAAAAAAGGAAAAGCCGCAGATTGAAAAGCGACGGCGAAAAAGAATAAGCATGACCGGAATCAAGAAGCTCCTGAGTCTCACAATTCTCGTCTTCACCGACGCTTCTGCCTTCGGCGTTTCATTTCTTATCGCCTATGCCCTCCGCAGTGTTCTTCTCCTGCCGTTCGTCCCGAATTTCAAGGAGATCGAACCCCTGCCCCTGGCCGTCTTGCTGAAAAACGGTCTTATCTATGGGTTGCCGGTCGTCATCGGCGTGTTGTCTTATGAAAGGCTCTACACAAAGAGGCTGTCCTTTTGGGAAGAGGCGCGTTATCTTCTTAAAAGCGTCCTCATTTCTTTTATCCTGATCATGGTCCTCGTGTTCGTCTCCCGGTCACGAGGATATCTGCAGTTTTCGAGGGCCGTCATCATCTTGGCCGGACTGGTCTCGATCCTCGTTTTTCCTCTGTTCCGGCTCGCTGCTAAGACCATCATGGCGCGCATCCGCCTATGGCAAAAAAAAGTGATCATCCTTGGGACAAATGCCACGGCGCGCCTGGTGGCTCAGGGAATCCGGAAGAACGGGATGCTGGGGTACGATATCGTCGGGTATCTCACCGAGGACCCGAAGACGCTGGGCCGGGATTTATGCGGCGTCAAGGTCCTCGGGGAACTCTCCGCGCTCAAGCCGATCTGCCTTCGTTTCGAGGTCAGGGACGTGATCATCGCCCTCCCCGACTATTCCCAAGACCAGTTGATCGATGTCCTGGAAAATTGCGAGGATTTTGCCGAGACCATCCGCATCATCCCCAATATCGGCAGCCTGTTCAGTTTGGGTGTCGCCGTGGAAAACTTGGGGGATGTCCTTTCTCTTTCCGTGGCGCGGAATCTCGTCAAACCCTGGAACCTTGTGATCAAGACTGTTTTCGAATGGATCACCGCCACCGTATTGGCCGTCCTGTCCCTCCCGATCTTCCTAGCGGTGGCTGCGGCCATCCGGATCGATTCGAAAGGCCCCGTGGTCTTTGTCCAGGAGCGCCTGGGACGGCGGGGGAGAGTGTTCAAATTTTTCAAGTTCCGGTCCATGTATACCGATGGCGAGAAGAGGCTGGCCCAATTCTTGAAGGAGAACCCGAAGGCCCGCGAAGAATGGGAGGAATTCCATAAAATCAAGAAAGGCGATCCCCGGGTGACCCGGGTGGGCCGGTTCATCCGAAAATCCAGCCTGGATGAGATTCCCCAGCTCATCCATGTCTTCAAGGGAGACATGAGCCTTGTCGGGCCGAGGCCTTATGTTCCACAGGAAATCGCCCAAATGGGGAAGAGCTATGCTCTCATTTCCCGGGTGAAGCCCGGCTTGACCGGCCTTTGGCAGACCAGCGGACGCAACCTTCTGACTTTTAACGAGAGGCTGATCCTTGATGAACACTATATCCGGAACTGGTCTCTGTGGCTGGACATTACGATATTGCTGAGAACGGCCAGGGCCCTGGTCCGAAGAGAAGAAGCGTTCTGACGCCTTTCATACGCGTCTCCGTCCAACCCTATACATGACAAAGCCGGCAAGAAACGCCAGGCCGCTATAGAACACGTAGAATAAATGCATCGGAATCGCCCGCAAGGCAAACCACAAACCACGCTTCGCATGGTAGAAGAAATAGACAGACCTGTTCAAAAGCACAACCAGTAAAACCAGGGCAAGCCCGCAGGGTAGCCCCGGCAGCCAGAACGCTCCGGTCCCAAGACAGGCCAACGCGGCAAACAGCAGCAACGCGCTCAGTCTCGCGGTGATCGTTATATTCAGATCGTTTGCCATTTCCCCGTGTTGCATAAGCAGCGCCGTCCACGGCAGTGCCCGGTCGAAAATATCAGCCCGCACCAATCCTGCAAACGTCCACTTCTTGTGATGCGCGACCTGTATGGTCTTATCCAGCCGCACTTCGCAGCCGTTGCGGTTCAACCTGTACCCCAGCTCGATGTCTTCAACACATGGGCGCGTGTACTTCTCATCGAACCCGCCAACCTTCCGCAGCGCGTCGTGCCTGACCGCCCCACAGCCTGCCCAGAACGTCAGCGCCTTCTCCCGGGAGACCTGGTGCGTGTAATGATGAAAAAGGTTCCTGTACTGCGAGAAGAAGTCGCGTTCGATCGGGGCGTCGTCATATGACCCGAAAACCGCCGCCACATCAGGATGCTCTCTCATGAAGGCGACAACCTTGCCAACGGCGTCCTTGTGCGGTTCCACGTCGGAATCCAGAAAGAAAATAACGTCACTCGACGCCGCCTCGACACCGCGGTTACGGGCAAACGCCGGTCCGCGGCATTCTGCAAGCTTTACGAGCCTGACACCGTAGGGCTTCAGAAGCCCGCCCAGATCATCCCGAGATCCATCGTCAACGACGATGCACTCGAAATCGGTGAAGTCCGACTCAAAAACACCCCGCAGGCACTTACCGAACGCCGGCGTATTTCCATGCGCGGGGATCACGATCGAAACGGCCGGTCCCACTTATTCGCCTCCGGGCAGAACGTTCTTTCCGCCTGACTTCCTTTTGTGCCGCATGTGAACCACGAGATTATAGATCCAGGCAATGCACCAAGCCATCAGGGCTCCTGTTACAAATGCATAGCCGAATCCGATGAAGGCGCCGGGCCACGTCACCGCATAGCCCGGAAAAAAGTTACCGAGCAGATTCAGATGCGGTCCGATATCTTTGCTGCCTCTTATCAACAGCCGCGCCGTTACGCCAAAAAGCGCGCAGGCCGCCGACATGCCGAACACCACGGCCATCACCCCGGCGTGCAGCCTGGCAACCGCGCGATCCAGCATCTTCCACTCAAGATCAATCCGACCCTTCTCCGCCATGATCAGCCACCCTCTTCTATCGTTCTCACGATCTCAATCCGTCTCAGCAACAGGCCTTCTATCATGCCGACAACCAAGTTGATGCTGTGTGCCAGCAGAATCCCGAATAAAAATGCCCATCCTCCGGCCTCAAGCGCCCCTGTCACCGCGCCGACCAGCGTCATCCTGTAACCGGGAAGGAAGTTGCCCAGCAACATGAGAGTCGGCCCGACAGGATCTCCACCCTTCAGGATCAGGGTCATCGACATCAGGAAGAGAACAATGGCGGCCATCAGCCCAAGGGCTGTTCCCATCGCCGGAGCGTCATACTTTGCAAACATGTTGCGGATCAATTCATCCGTGATCATGTCTTCGCGCTCGACATCGCCACCAGTTTCCGGCTCTTCAAGGTAAGCTTCATCCACGCCAACGTCCCAGAGGTCGATCTCGGCTCCGCGAACGACCCGCGCGGCGCACATGGCGCTCGCCATCGAGTGGTCCATGTTGTTGTATCGGTGCTGGCCGTTTCTGCCCACCGGATGCAGATTCCTGAGAGTCCCGATCCAGTTTCGGATCGCCCCCACCGATTCTCTGTGCTTCGAGTCGTAAACCGGGTACGCTTTCGGCATGTGGATAACCGCTCCGTCCATCACATTCCCCGCCGTGGCAAACCCGAGCCTCACACATTCTGATCGAGCCAGATCGATCAAATCATCGTTGGACATGGTCCACAGCTCGTCTCCCTCCTGCGCAAAATACTCGAGGCCCAGCGATGTCTTCGACGGATCCGGAACCATCTCCGGGCTCCAGTTCTTGAAGTTTTGAATCCTGCCGACCTTCACTTCGGGCGAATGAACATAAATCCAGTTGTCCTGGAAAACTTCCGGCGCATCGACAACGAGCATCACCGTTATGAAATCCCGGTAATGCAGGCTGTCAGCCGCATTCCCCACATCCTGCGGCGGCGGCGGGTCCATGGCGCGGATCAAATCTCTGAGCGGCATGGACGCGATGAAATGTTCGCCGTCAACCCGTGTCTCGCGCCCCTGCCCGTCGCGTGCGGTGACCGCCGTCACCCTGCCTCCGGCATGATGCACCCTGATCACCTGCTGATTGAGCCTTGTCTCAATATGTTTCTCCGCCAGCTTCGCCTGCAGGCGCTCCCACATCATTCCCGACCCGAGACGGGGATACTGGAACTGGTCAATAAGCGAGGTCACGAGTTTGTTCCTGTGCGTCGTCGCGCCGATGAGCGCGTTCCTGACCGCCGCCATGAAGTCCAGATTCTTGATGCGCTGCCGCGCCCAATCGGCGCTGATCTCGCTGCACGACATTCCCCAGACCTTCTCCGTGTAGCTCTTGAAGAACGTTCCGAACAGCCGGCGCCCGAACCGATTCGACACCCACTGCTCGAAGGTTTTCACCTCGCGCTCGGGAAAAAGCCGCGCCCGGATATAGCTGAGTCCCATCAGGAACGACTCGATCAGTCCCAGCCCCTTGAGCGTGTTCCGTATCCGCAGCGGATAGTCAAAAAACCTGTTCTTGTAGTAAATGCGTGAAAGCCGCGGCCTCACAAGGAAATCATCTCCCATGATCTCCTCCCATAGCTCGCGTACCCCGCGGACCTTTGTGAAGAACCTGTGCCCGCCGATATCGCAGCGATATCCCTTGTGGTTGATCGTGCGGGAAATGCCGCCGACGAGGCTGTCCTTTTCAACCACAACCGAACGCATCCCAAGTCGCGCAAGCTCGTGAGCGGCCGTGAGGCCCGCCGGGCCGGCGCCGATGATCACACACAGCTCGCCTTTTTCTGGCTGCAAATTCATCTAGGCTCTCTATCGCTTTTCCGAGGCGTCGCGAATTCCTACTCTAACCCTTCCGGCAATATATCGCCGGCCGTTAGGCGATGTCAACCGAGCGTAGGGGTCAGGTCTCAACTTTTGACAAAAAAGTCAAAAGTTGAGACCTGACCCCCTCTGCTTCTTTTCTTGACAAGCGCACGGCCGGGGACCATTATATGCAGGGGATGATGCCAAAACCATCATTGAGGTTCTCATGGAACAGTTCGAAAATGAAGTGGATCTAATCGAATACCTCAACGTTCTCTGGAAACGACGGGGACTCATTATCGTTCCCACGATTTTCCTGGCCCTCGTCGCCGGCATCGTAAGCTTCGTGATCCCGCCCAAGTGGGAGATCGACGCCATTATTCAGCCGGGTAAGCATTTTGTCCGGTCCGCGCCGGGGATATTCACGGAGGTCGTTGGCATGGACCCAAACAGCTCGTGGGCCAGATCAATCAGGGATTATACATTCGCCTGGCCGGCGCCGAACTGAATCTGGACCCAAGGAAGTTCCCCAAGGTAAAGGCGGAAAACCTGCGGGACACCAAACTGGTGCGGGTGAGCCTGCAAACGGAAGAAACGGATAAAGCCCGGACGATCCTCAACACTCTTTTCCAGCACATCAAGAGCGACATCGACACGAAAATCGATATCGAAATGAAAAGCGGCATTTCCACGGAGATCGGGGCCAGAGAAAACGACATAGCGGCCAAGAGCCTCGACATCCAATCTTTGAACATCGACATAGAAAAAGCTCAGCAAGAGATGATCTCCTCCGGCAAAAAGCTCAGTATCTCCGAAGATCGTTCCCGCAGCCTTGTCGATGAGATCGATAAACAGCAGCAAACGACGCTGGGGTTTCTCTTCTACTTCAACCAGGAAGACCTCCGGCTTTTTATTCGCGTAAAAGAGCAGGAGATCAAGAGCTTGAAGAGCCAGATCGAGAGGATCTACCAGGAGATTGCCGGAATCCGGAACCAAATCGAGCTCTTAATTGGAATAAAGCAGCGCATCGACTACACCCGGCTGGTGAAGGAACCGACGGTATCGCCGTCCCCGGTATCTCCAAGGAAGAAGGTGAACGTCGCCATTGCCGGATTCCTGGGCCTTTTTTGTTTCTCGATCCTGGCGCTTTTCTTAGATTATGTTGAAAAGCGAAATATCAGGCTAAAAACCGGTTCCTGACCCCCTCTGCCCATTCATCTTCCCTATCAGACGCAGCTTATCGATAGTAATCCATCCAGGTCGAATAAAAACGCCTGACAAGCGAGATGGTTGGGACCACGAAAAAGCGAGGTTGCTGACGGGTACCCTAAATCAAGGGGTGAGGTTTCCCATTAAAACACCGAGGTGATGGAGGAAGAAGTCCCGGCCCCACAATTTCAGCGTTTCCTGTTCCCGGAGCGGGAGGAACCGTTCGACGTCCCGGCGGGCGGCTTGCCAGTCGATCTCGGCGATCCTCTTCCTCAGGGTCGTCTCTACCCAGCCGGGATCGACCTCGATTCCTTGGCCGGCCCACGGACCCTGCTGGTCGATTGAACGGCTTAAGAGTCTGAGGTCCGGAGCGATTTTTTTGTTGACATACCAGATGAAATCGTACCAGTCCCGACCCTTCACGTATATTCGACCGAGCATCGCGCCGATCTTCATGGCGAAGCCGGATTCAAGGCTCTGCGTCGTGATGGCCGTGGTTACGGGAAAGGCGAGGTAGCGCGTTTCAAAGGTTGACCCGACGGGAGGATTCACATCGATCTCGAGCTTCACGTTGATGAGTTTCTGGGGGTCCCTGGAATACGGCAGGGCGGGCGCGAGGTCCTTGCCGAAAGAGTCCGTCCGGAGAAACGCCTTCTTGACCGCCGTCCTATCTTCAGCCTTAAACTGAACGTTGAAGCCGAGGCCTTCGCCGTATCCGTCTCTGACGACAAGCTCCAGGTATCTTTTCCAGCTAAAGCCAGGGTCCGGCCGCTTCAGAAAGAAGTTAAGGTCCTCGCAGAAGCGGTTCATCCCGTGGACGATGCGGAGGCACGTTCCGCCGTGAAAAATCCCCTGTGCCTTCGAAAAGAGCCCGGCTCGGGAGAGGCTCGCCAGGACGACCTGCTGGACGATTTCCTGTAGGGCATTCTCCTGGTCGAGGGCGCTCGTGACCGCGTATTCCTTGATTTTTTCCTCGAGGACGCGATGGATCATTTCCCGAGCTCCCGCAAGAGTCCCCGCAAGTAGTCCGTAGTTCGGCGGCCGCGGAGGCTCTCACACACTTCGTTCAGGCCCTCCCAGGCCATCTTTTCCAAATCCTCCCGTTCAATGCGCATGGAATCCGTCAGGAAGGCCAAGCCGTCCTTCTCCCAGCTCACGTCCTTTCTCGTGTAGACCAGGTCGGCGACTGCCCGCAGGGGAGTGGCGACGAAGGCCCAGCTTCGGCCGTCGACCTTCAGCGCCTGGACTCCGGCTCTTGGATTTGTGGCAGGAACGCGCATGAAGCTGAAAATGCCGACCGGGGTTTTGAACGTGCGGCTTCGGGAGGATGTCACACTGCTGACCTGAAATACCGCTTCCGGGATGAGGCCGTGATGGGCCAACGCCGACTCGAGGCTCACATGGGATGGGAAGTGCAAGGTCGCGGCGATGATGAACGGGTGGGGGTGCGTTTTCCGAAACTCCGGTGCTAGCAGGAACAGTCCCGGCTTGAGCCGAATAACCTCGCCCGCGGCGACGGCGCGATGCACGAGCACTTTCCTGGCCGGCTCGGACCGGTTGGCGAGGAGATTCCGGATGACCGTTTCGTCGAAGAGCCCCCCGGGGGGGGAGAGACGGAAGACAAGCTCAGTCATGGTTTGCATCGCGTTGCTAGGTTACTATATTCGTAACCTAATTGCAAGGACCGATAATACCCGTCCAAAGCGACGGGAGCTTCTCCGGGGACGGCTTCGTAGTAATCCATGCAGGTCGAACAAAAAGACCTGACCAGCGAGCAGCTCATCCATGAAACGCTGATCCCACGTTACGCCGGGCGGACCGTGCTGATCATCACCAAAGATACATCCAAGATCGAAGGCGGGATCAGCTACGTTCCCCACCCCATTCATCTTCCCTGGTCGTAGATCCATTCTGCAAGGTCGGTGAACACACGCCGGAAATCCGCCCAATCAACGGAGACGAGAAGCGGCGGGACCATCTTCACCTCCGACCCGCCGCAATGATTCGATGCAAGTCTTCGACGGCGAGTTCGATCTGATAGGCAGCGGACGCGGGGTCGTCGAATTGGACGTCCTTGGCCCGCGCGCCGCGATAAATCTCGGACATTTCGATCCGGGGAAAACGGCGGCGAATGAAATAGAAATCAATAAAATCCTTGGGCTCCGTCCGCGAGACGAGCGTCGTCAACTTGTTGGAGGCGATATTTTCGATTGTGTCGACGGCGATGGAAAGGCCCTCGCCCAGATCCGCCCTTTTCCGGTTTCCCGGCGCGGCCAGCTGATCGTAAACGATATCGACTTTCACGTCTCGAATGAGGACGGATAAAAAGCCGCGGCTTCGCCGGATAGGGACGGTTTCTCCCGGCCAAGTCTTGGAAATCCAGAAATCGATGTCCGCCAGATCCGTCTTCTCCTTCGAAAATAAGTCCAAGTCTTCTGAAACTCTATGGAAGAGATAAAACGCTGCCAGGGCCGTTCCACCCGTCAGAAAGAAAAAATCCGAAATTTCCTCATTACGGCTCAATCCGGACAGGACTTCGCGCTGGGCAGGTCCCTTGAACCCCTGGTCCGACGGCTTAAATTCGATCATAGACGTCCAGCATTCTAGTCCATTTTTTTCGCGCGAACGGAGTCAATCGAAGATGGGGAAGGGCCGATCGGATTTCGGCCCAGTCGAAAAATTTCCGCACGTCGACGACGCGCCCGCGCTCTAAAAACCTGGTCAGGACCCAATCCAACGCTTCGCGATCCGGGGAACGACGTGCGTCCTCCGCGTATTCACGAACGGCCTTTTCCTCGGTCAACTCTGGATAGTCCCAGAATACGGCTTTCAACGGATTCCAGGCTGCTTTTTCCGCCGGGGCCGGCGCCGGCATGCCCGCTTCCGGCTTCTCATGATCTACCCCCTCCATTCGGTAGGGGGCGCGCGCCTCACTGACCCGACTCACGCCTCCGCGAAAACCGATTTTTTCAAAATCCCGCCCATCTATTCCAGTAACGACGGCAACGGGTTTTCCGTGATTGGTGACGATGATATCCTCTCCCGCCGCCGCCCGGAGTATTTCCGACGTTTTGCTTTTAAGTTCCCGGACATTGACGAAGCGCATGTCAAATTCCTACGTGACTACAATTGCGACTCAAATATAGCTACAAAAGTATGGTTTGTCAAGAAATGTTTTTCGATTTCGGCGCCATGGAGGGGTCATGCCCCCTCAGCCGCCGCTCACGATGCCCACTTGAGATTCAGCTTCTTCGCCTGTAAGGCGCAATCCCGGAGATAAAGGTTGATCAGATTCTGGTACGGCATACCCAGTTCTTCGGCCAGTGACTTGAAGTAGGCCACCGTCGCCGTGTCCAGGCGG
>CAZSMW010000168.1:0-13060 GCA_964607985.1 uncultured Eubacteriales bacterium | reverse complement strand
CATCAAGACCCAGCACAATATCCTCGAGCAGATCGGCATCGATCCCCAAAAGGGCTTCGGCTTCAAGGTCGTTGAACCCCTGAAGGAGCTTTTCAAACAGGAGGTCCGCGAGGTTGCCAGGGAGCTCGGCCTCCCCGAGTCGATCTATCTCCGCATGCCCTTCCCCGGACCCGCTCTGGCCACCCGGATCATCGGTGAAGTGACCCCGGAACGCGTGGCCCTGGTGCGGAAGGCGACAGTGATCGTGGAGCAGGAGATCGCTCCGCTCAAGCCCTTCCAAGCTTTTGCTGTCCTGATGAACGACATGGGGACCGGGATCGAAGGCGGCAAACGAAAGTTCGGCCACATCATCATCATCCGCTCGGTGGAGAGCCGGGACGCCATGACGGCCGAGCCCACGCCCGTCCCCTGGGAGGTCCTGACGAAGATGGCCGGGCGGATCGTAACCGAGATTCCGGAGGTCACGCGGGTGGCTTACGAATTGACGCCCAAGCCGCCGGCGACAATTGAATATATATAAAAGAGCCAGACAGGCTGGATAGAGAATCAAATGCCATACGTAGGTAAAAAAAGATCCGACGCAACGACGCTGGGAGTGTTCGTTCCCTGCGACCCGCGTATCGACGAAGGGTCCCGGACCCGGGCCTTCAACATCGGCCGGATGACGGCCGGGCTCCTGGCGAAGGGACTCACCCTTCCGGACGGAACGCCGCCCAACGTCTTCTTTTGTTCGCGCCTGGTCGATACCGAAGCCGCGGCGGACGCCGGCGCCCGGGAGCTGAAGGACGCCGGCGCCGGGGGCCTGTTCATGACGCCCGAAACGTGGTTCTTCCCCGGCAAGACGGCCATGGCTCTGACTGCCCATTTTCCTTCCTCGACGCCGCTGGCCTGCGTCGGCGGCAACAACGCCCCCAGGCCGGGGGTCGTCGGCATCGACGCCCTCGTAGGGGCTTACGCCCAGACGGGCAGACTTTGCCCCATGGTCATCGGGACCATGCCGGAAACCGGCCTCGATCCCGAGTTCGACGCCCAAAGCCGGGACGAGGTCCTCGACCTGGCCTACGCGATGTTGACCAAGGTCTCGCTCCAGGGGAAGCGCTTCCTTTCCGTCGACACCGATTCGATGCAGATGGAGACCGCGCTCAATCACGTCCACGCGGCCCGCAGGTTCTTCGGCCTTGAATCCACGCGTGAGTCCATGAAGATCTTCGCCGACATGCTCCGCAAGAACGGGGGGTACGATGTCGAGGAGCTCCGGGCGCTCCGGGAGTGGGTGACTAACGTCAGGTTTAAAGACCGCATCTTCCCGAACACCGAGGAGGTCCTGGCATCCGGGAAGCCCTTTTACACGGGGAAGGACATCAAGCCGCCGAAGCTCTCGGCCCTGGACAAGAAGAAACTGGACGAGGGCTTGGCTCTCTACCTCATCATCCGCAATTACATGAGGGACACGAACGCCATCGCCGGCGGCTAGACGAACCAGCTGGCTTGGGGTTCGGACCGGCGCGGCCTCCCGATGTCGACGGCCGATATCGCCGAGTCCCTCTTCAATTCGACGAAAGACCATACCGGGAAGAAGCCGGTCGTCCCTTTCGCCACCGAGAACGACGTCCAAGGCCTCCTGACCATGGTCCTGCACTGCCGGCTTTCCGGCGGCCGGCCGACGCTGTTCATGGACTTCCGGAAGGTTTACGAGCCCTGGGAGATCCGGAAGAACGCCGACTCCCTCGGCTTGGATCTCTCCCCGTACCTCGACGAGCCCTGGCTCCGGAAGGGCTTTATCGACGGGAACAACTCGGGATCGGCGTCCCTCGATTACGCCGGCAAGGCCTTCCTCTTCCGGGCCGTCGAGCATTATTTCCCGGGCTTCGGTTTCTCTTTGGGTTATGTCTCGCCCGGAGGGATCCAAGGCATCGCCGGGCGGCTGGCCTATTCGGACCTCTCGGGGATGTTCACCATGGTCCAGGACGAGGCCCGGACGGTCGACCTTCCGGCCCCGCTCCTGGAAAAGGTCTGCCGCGCCTCGGACTACACATGGCCGCACACGTTCCTGACCTTCGAGCATGTTCCAGCGGGTTTGATCAAGATGGGTATCCCCGCCAACCACATCCACATGGTGACGGACCTGCCGCGGCGGCGCTGGCAGCACTTCTCCGACTATGCCTGCGTCCTCAACGGCCGCTGGGAGAATCAGGCCGAACACATTGAAGGCCTGGACCGGCCCATCCCGATGCTCTACCGGACGAACGGGGGGGAAACCACGGCAAAGATGCTTCTCGCCGGCCGGCGTTGACCTCTCCATCGCAGTCAGACATTCCTTCCCGCGCGAAAAGAACCGTTGACCGCAGAAGCCTTTTATTGACAGCCCCGGACGAATCTGGTAATTTGGCGCCTGCGGGGCCATCGTCTAGAGGCCCAGGACAGGTGGTTCTCAGCCATCAGACCGGGGTTCGAATCCCCGTGGCCCTGCTTGCCTTCACTTCTTCGGCTCGACCAAATACCCCAGCGCCATCTCGTTCTCTCCATCCATGATGATGTTCGCTTCGAAGCCGTGGGTCGCGGCGGGGATGTCGATGACCTTGATGACGTTCGCCAGATAGTGGTACTCCGGAAGGAGGTCCGCCAGGGAGTTCGGCGAGTTCATGAAGAACTCGTGGGCGAAGACGACACCTTCTTCATCCGGGTAGAGGGCCAGATAGCGGATGTTCGCTTCCACGAGGTCCTGGAAAAAGTGGGTCCCGAAAGACAGGTCGGGAACGTAATTTCCCACCTTCCGGGCGATTTCGATCAACATGGCGGCATTGTTGATGCCCGAATAGGTGACCGGTACGCCCAGCCGGATGTCTCCCCGGCTGCCCCATCGTCCCGGTCCCATGAGGATGAAGGACCCCCGCGGAAGGATGGCGTTCAGCCGGCTCACGGCGTCTCCAACGGCGACCAGGTCCCCGAACGAGGCCACGCCGGAATAGCCGTCGGGGTCCACGTACACGAGCGTTCGGATGCCCTGCACTCGGGCGTTTGTCACATATTTGTTCGCTGAAAAGAGCTTGTTTTTCTCCGGGATCCACTTGGGAATTAGGACGTGCTCCTGGTCCTCCATGTGGCTTTGCGGCCGGCACTGGAGAATGTAAAGGTTGTTCCCGTCGCTGGCGAATTCCACGTCCATCGGCATGCCGAAGGTTTCCCGGAGCACCTGCATGATCTCCTTCATCTGCTTGATAAAGCCGGTGTTTTCGATCAGCCCTGCAAATGTGACCGCCGTACCTTCCTGGCCCGGATGGTCCAGGGCCCGGTTGGCTTTCCGCACGGTGCTCCCGTCATAAACCGACAGAATCCGATCCCAGAGAGGGAACTCGGCGCCGACCTCGCCGAGGATCGCGTCGATGGGATGGGTCTCGAAGCGCCCCGTTTCCATGTTGATGACGTCGATGAGCTTTTGGGCGTAATGGACGATCTCCTCCGGCATGATGTTAACTCGGATCCCCGGCTGGCCCGGGCTTACCAGCATCGGGTAATCGTTCCCGACCCTGTCGACCGCCCTCGTTCCCAACCCGGCGACGATCCGGAGGATACCGTCCTCGCGCCGGATGCGCGGCGACCAGCGGAACTCGTTGTTTCCGAAAGCCACCCCGGCGAAGGCAGGGAAAAAGTACCTGCCTACACGCTTGCCTATGACGTGCTGGATGAGAACGCCCATCTCTTCGTAATAATCCAGCAGGCCGCGCTCGGCCCGGTACTGGATGGCGTCCGGGTTGAAGATCGAGGCGTAGACCTCGGCGATGGCTTCGGAGAGGGCCGCGAGGCGCTCGTCCTTCGTTCCGATGTTCGCTAGGAACAGGCTTCGGTATTTCCCGGAGAACGATGTCCCCGTGCTGTCTTCCAGAAGGCTTGAGGAACGCACGATGAGCGGCCTTTCGCCCATGTCATCCAGGATGAGTTTCAGTTGGCTCTGCATCTCCGGCGAAAAAACGGACTGTTTGCAGACCTGCACGAGATACGGGTAGTTGTGCTGGATCTCCTCGATCCGGGAGAACTTGAAACTCCGGAAATCCTCCAGGGAATTGTAATTGATGAAATCGATGAGGGCGTCCGATGTGATGAACCATGTGTCCGGGGTCCGGAACTCGCCGATCCCAGGGTTCTCCTTCCTTTTTCCCCGGAGGATATGCTCGGCGAGCACCATGCCCGCGGCTTTTCCGCCGAGCTTTCCGGCCCCCTGGCTGGGCCCGGTCACCCGGGCCAGGAGCCGGCCGAAGCGGTGGATCGTCATGTGCTCCCGGGCGACGCGGATGAACGGCAGCCGCTCGCTCAGGAACCTGCGGATGAGGGCGATCCTCGCTTGCAGATCATTCGAGCGTGAGAGGGCCTGCTCGTCTTCCCGGGTGGATCGGCAGAACTGATTGACGATCTCCTTGATCTCGACGAGGGGAATGGCAAGTTTCTCCGTGGCGATCATGAAGAAACCGAACTTGTCCTGGCGCATCCACTGCTTGATCAGGGACGCCAGTTCATTCCCGGGGATCGCCAGGGAAGCGATCCAGATCGCTCCTTCGAACACTTTCTCCAGAGCTTCCACGTCCTGCTTGGGGAGAGGCTGATTTTCGTCATGGAAAGCCTCCTGCCAGCCGCCGCGGAACTCCGGGGAGAACTGGAGGAGGAGTCCCTGGACTCCGGGCACGCCCTTCAAACTGAGGTGGTTCATGAGCCGGCGCAGGACCCTTTTGTAAAGGACCGGGTCGGTCTCCTTGAGGAGGCCCAGGATCACGATCCATTCGGGCTTGTGTTTCGCTGCTGGCTCGGTCCCCGCGCTCATAGCGTCCGGGGCCGCGGTGCCCTCCCATTCTTCTATGAGCCGGCTGATCCGATTCCCGATAAGTTCGATGAGCTTCTTTTCCTCGAGCAGGAACGGATCCTCGCGGGACCCTGGGGGTTTCTCCGAATAGCTGACCTCGAGCGAGCCCGACGGAATCCCGCCCGACCGCAGGGGAACGCGCTGGATCCAATTCGTTTCGACGAAGCCGGGCGACTGGAACACCCGGGCTCGATAAGTGATCCGGACACGGCAGAGTTCGGGATATTGCCAGCCGTTCGGGATGATATCGATAAGGCCCTGGAAAACGTCCTCCTGGGTCCGGCCGGGTGTTTCCAGGAGCGTGACGATGCCATGGAGGCAGTTTAGCTCCTTCACCCGCTCGCGCAGGCGGCCGCTCAGAAAAAAACCGGACTCACTTATCTTGTCCATGACAGGATATGTCGACGTCCCGGGATCAAACCCAGCCGCGCAGCCGGCAAGCCTCGGCCACCCGCGAAATGGCGATCATGTAGGCGGCGTCGCGCATATAGACGTTCTTTTTGCGCGCGAGATCGGAGACGGCCTTAAATCCGGCCGTCATCTTGTGGTCGAGCTGGGAAAGGACTTCCTCCCGGCTCCAATAGTGGTTCATGTTGGATTGGACCTGCTCGAAGTAGCTGCAGGTGACCCCGCCCGCATTGCACAGGAAGTCAGGGATCATAAAAATGCCGCGGTCGCGGATGACGGCGTCCGCTTCCATGGCCGTCGGTCCGTTCGCGCCTTCGGCGATGAGCTTGACGCGCTTGTGGATCTTCGGGGCGTTGGCGGCCGTCACCTGGTTCTCGAGGGCCGCCGGCACCAGGAGGTCAGCCTCCTGCTCGATCCAGGCATCGCTCGGGAGGATGTCATATCCGGCCTTTCTGGCCTTGTCCTTGTCGATCGTGCCGAACTTGTCGGTCATGCCCACGAGCTCGCCGGGGTCGATGCCGCTCATCCGGCGGAAGGTGTAGGAGGTCTGGTCCGCCTGGTCCCAGCAGGCGACACAGATCGCAGTGCCGCCGTAATCCTTGAAGAGCCGGACCGCGTACTGGGAGACGTTCCCGAATCCCTGGAACGCTCCGATCGTTTTGCGAATATCGATGCCGAGCTCCTTCATGGCTTCACGCACGGTGTACATGACGCCGTAGCCGGTGGCTTCGGTGCGGCCGAGAGAGCCGCCCATGCCGACGGGCTTGCCGGTAATGAACCCGGGGAAGCGGCCGCCGCGGATGCGCTCGAACTCGTCGAGCATCCAGAGCATGTGCTGCCCGTGGGTCATGACGTCCGGGGCCGGGACGTCCTGGACGGGGCCGACGTTCCAGGCGACCTGGCGGACCCAGCCGCGGCAAATCGCTTCCTGCTCGCGGTCGCTGAGGTTGTGCGGGTCGCAGATGACGCCGCCCTTGCCGCCGCCGAGCGGGATGTCGACGACCGCGCACTTCCAGGTCATCCACATGGCGAGGGCGCGCACGGTGTCCACGGTCTCGTGCGGGTGGAACCGGATGCCGCCCTTGCAAGGGCCTCGGGCGTCGTTGTGCTGGACGCGAAAACCCTTGAACACCCGGTAGCTTCCGTCGTCCATACGGACCGGGATCGAAAAGTGATACTCGCGCAGGGGATTGCGGAGCAATTCGCGGGTCGCGGTGTCAAGGCCGAGCGTTTCGGCCACGCCGTCGAACTGTTTCTGGGCCATTTCAAAGGCGTTGAATGGCTTGGTGTCCACTAACTTCCTCCTTTGGGTATGATTAATGATAATGGTATTAGTTCCATAATATATTCTTTATGGGCCTTTCCTGTCAATTTAAAGGCCCGTTTCAAGCGTTGGACGGAAGAGGCGGGGTGTGTGCGGCTATTTCTTCTCTTCCGGCCGGGGTTTGAGCCCGTTGTACTCCACGAGGAGCTTGAGCCACCAGTCCGGGAAGATCATCGGGTTCCGTTTCCGCGTTTTGGCGTCGTAGATCCAGAGGTGATTGTATTTGACCAGCAGGTCGTCCCCCAGCTTCCACCAGGCATTAATGACGCGTTCGGCGTTCCCGAGGCAATAGTCCGTCAGGAACTTGCGGGCGGCGGCCGGGTCCTTCTTGTGAAGTTCCAGGGCGAAGGTGTCGATCGTCGGCGTCCTGTCGACGACCGGCTTCTCCCAGATCGCCTGGGCGGCCCGGACGTCCTCGATGGCCTTGGAGTAGACGACCTGGGTGTGAAAGTCGACGTAGTCGAACGCCCAGCGCGCCGACTGCCGGTTGAACTCAAAGTGGTCGCCGATCTCGAACGAGCGCGGGATCTCCGTGATGCCGGCGTACAAGGGCATGAAGCAGGAGGTATCCTGGGAGCCCCAGGCCAGCCAGACAATGCCGCCGACGGGGTCCGGCAGCCAGCCGCGGCTTTGGGTGACCGTCACGTACTCGGCCCGGTTGACGCCGATGATGCGCGGCGTGTCGTACTTCTTTCCGTCCAGCTCGAAGCCGTAGGGGAGGTAGTTCGGGTTCTGGAACGGCCCGCCCTGGATGCCGCGGGCCGGCCACCAGGGCGTCCCTTCGGTCTTGTCCCGCGTCATCTGCATGACGTCGTAGGCGGAGAGCCTCTTTTCCGGCTTGACCGAGAAGGGGAGGTCCATGTTGAGGGTCTCGGGACTGAACTTCTTGGACGGCGCCACGAGATCGAAGAACCGCCACAGCCGGACCCGGGCCCCGTTCGTCGACGCGGCGCTCCCGAGCTCGGGGTTGTAGGCTTTCTTCCAGTTGAAGGGCTTTTCGGCCTTGGGGTCGTAGAATCCCATGCTCACGGCGAGCGAGACGACGTTGGGCGAGGCCATGAAGAAGTCAGGCTTGGCAAGGTCGATCTCGCCGATTCGGGATTCATTCGGGCAGACGGCGACCTCGTCGTCGGGCACGCGCTGGGCGCACCAGACGGCCCCGGGCTTCCCGCTCTGCGGCGTCCATAGCGGCCCGACCGGCATGACCTCGAACAGCCAGACCTCGTTCGGGTCGGCCACGGCCAGCATCTCTCCGGTGTCCGTCGCCCCGTAGCCGTGTTTCTCTCCGAGTTCGCCCATGATCCGGACGGCCTCCCGGGCCGTGCCCGCCCGCTCCATGGCTATGAGCGTCAGCATGGTGACGTCGAACTTGGCCGAGGGTGTCGCGTTCTCCATCTTCCTCTGGCAGCCGATGGTCGATTCGCCGATGGCCACCTGCTTGTCGTTCATGTAGCCGAAGTCCCCATGAACGTAGCCGTAGGTATGCGGGACCTGGGGGATCTCGAGGCCGGTCTGGCGGTTCGCCTGGACGTACTCCCATCGGAGGCCCTGGTCGGGAGGGAAGGTCTCGAACTGGGCTATGTGGTAGATCTTCCGCGTCGCGCCGGCCGGGTGGTCGGCCGCCGGGACCCATCGCCAGGTCCAGTCGCACTCCGAGCAGTCGCAAGTGTGGGTCGTCATGACCGAGCCGTCGGTCGAGGCGGCCTTGCCGACCAAGATGACCGTGCAGTTTTCGGGCGTCCCCTTTCCGCATACCTCGCAGCCGGCTGTGTCCTGGCCGCCCAGGGTCAGTGTGGCCGCGAGGAAAAGCACGGCCAGGGGAAGGAGCCCGGCGAGCCATAATTTTTTAACTTTCATGCGTGCACTCCTTTATACAGTAAGTTTACCAGGTCCCGTCTCTTAAATAATCGTCGATCGCCTCGGCCGCCTTTTTGCCCGCGCCCATGGCCAGGATGACCGTCGCGGCGCCGGTGACAATATCACCGCCGGCGAACACGCCTTTTTTGCTGGTTTTGCACGTTTCCGGGTCGGCGATGATGTTGCCCCATTTCGTAAGCGCCAGGTCCGGCGTCGTCGAAGTCAACAGGGGGTTGGGTCCCTGCCCGATGGCCATGATCACCATGTCCACGTCGATCACGTGTTCGGACCCTTCGACGGGAATGGGCCTTCGTCTCCCCGACGCGTCCGGCTCGCCCAACTCCATCTTGATGCATTCGATGCCCTTGACCCAGCCTTTGTCATTGCCCAGGATGCGGATGGGGTTGGTCAGAAAATAGGGCTGAACGCCTTCTTCAAAGGCGTTCTCAATTTCCTCGGTCCGGGCGGGCATCTGCTCCCGGGCCCGGCGGTAGATCAGATGGACGTTCTCTGCTCCCAGGCGGAGCGATGCCCTGGCTGCGTCCATGGCCACGTTCCCGCCGCCCACGACGGCGATACTCCGCCCGAGATGAATCGGCGTATTGTATTCGGGAAAGAGATAGGCTTTCATGAGATTCACCCGGGTCAGGAACTCGTTGGCGGAATACACGCCGTTGAGGTTCTCGCCGGGGATCTCCATGAAGTAGGGCAGGCCGGCCCCGGTCCCGATGAAGACCGCTTCGTAGCCTTGTCGGAACAGGTCGTCGATGGTGAAGGATTTTCCGACCACGTGGCTGACCTTCATCTCCGCGCCCAGCTTTTCGATGTATTCGCTCTCCCGTTGGACGATCCACTTGGGCAGGCGGAACTCGGGAATGCCGTACACCAGAACGCCTCCCGCTTTATGGAGGGCTTCGAAGACGGTGACGCCATGTCCCTTTTTAATGAGCTCGCTGGCCGCCGTCAGGCCTGCCGGCCCCGCCCCGATCACGGCCACTTTCTTTCCGGTCGGTGGCGGGAGGTTCGGCAGCCGGACGTCGCCTTGCTGGAACGCGTGGTCCGCCGCGAACCGTTCCAGGCGGCCGATGGCGATCGGTTGTCCTTTTTTGGCCAGGACGCAGACGACCTCGCATTGATCTTCCTGGGGACAGACGCGGCCGCAGATGGCGGGCAGGCAGTTCCTTTCCTTGATCTTGTGAACGGCCCCGATGAAATCCCCGTTCCGGATGAGCTTGACGAAGGCCGGGATGTCGATATCGACAGGACAGCCCGCGATGCAGGGGGATTTCTTGCAGTCCAGGCACCGGGAGGCTTCGCGCATCGCCTGGTCCCGCGTGTATCCCAGGGCGACCTCCTCGAAGTTTTGCACCCGGAGCTTGGGGTCCTGTTTGGGCATGGGTTCCCGCTTGTTGGCCCGTTTCAGTTTCTTCTCGGATTCCTGGAGCCGGCATTCGTGATCCCAGAGGGCCCGATGCTCCTCGCGCCGGTACATGTCGGACCTCTTGAGGAGCTCGGCGAAATCGACCTGGTGGCCGTCAAACTCCGGGCCGTCCACGCAGACGAACTTGGTTGTGTTTCCCACGGTGATCCGGCAGCAGCCGCACATGCCGGTCCCGTCCACCATGAGCGAGTTCAGGCTGACCAGGGTGGGGATGCCGAGCGTTCGGGTCAGGTCGCAGACGGCCTTCATCATCACCCCCGGCCCGATGGCCACGACGAGATCGACCGGCCCGTCCTCGGCGATCAAGTGCCGGAGTTCGTCCGTCACGAACCCGCGGCGCCCTTCCGTCCCGTCGTCCGTAGTGATGAACAGTTCGTCGCTAAGGGCCCGCATCTCCTGCTCCAGGATCAACATCTCCTTGGTCTTAGCCCCGATGATCGAGAGGATGCGGTTCCCGGCCGCTTTGAAGGCCTTGGTGATAGGATAAACGGGCGCAACGCCGAGGCCTCCCCCGATGCAGACGACGGTCCCCGCTTTTTTAATCTCCGTCGGTTTGCCCAAAGGTCCGACGACGTCCAGAAACGCCCCTCCGACGTTCAGATTGTCCATTTTTCGGGTCGAAACCCCGACGACCTGGACGATGAGGGTGATGGACCCGCGGTCGGGATGGCGGTCGACGACGGTCAAGGGGATCCGTTCCGCGTAGTCGTCGGCGCGGACCACGACGAACTGGCCGGCCCGGACCGTCTCGGCGATCAGTGGCGCGTGGACTTCAAAGAGGGTGACGGAGGGGGCAAGTCGTTCCTTTTTGAGGATTTCATTGGGCTGGGGGTTGATGTTGGGATTCATGCGGGGTGCCTTTCCATCTCTATTTTTTCTGTTTCTGGTATGGAAGGTACACGGAGAACGTGCTGCCTTTGTCCGGTTGGCTCTTCACCTCGATATGCCCGAAATGCGAGTCCGTGATCTTTTTGGCGATCGTCAAGCCCAATCCCGTTCCGCTGATCTTCCTCGTCCGTCGGTCCTCGATGCGGAAGAAGTCGTCGAAGATCCGGGGAAGATGCTCCTGGGACATTCCGATGCCCGTGTCTTTGACATGAAAACCGACGTAATTAGCGTCGACCGTCGTTTCGATGGTGACGGACCCATTGTCCACGTTGTACTTAATGGCGTTGCTGATCAGATTGGTGAAGAGCTTTTCCATGTCCTGGACGTCGGCTTGGACGGACGGCAACGAATCGGAGAGTTCGAGAATGAACGAAACGGCCTTCCTGTCAGCCTCGGGCATTAAAAAATCGACGATCTTGCGGATGATGTCGGCCACTTGGACGGATTCCATCTTCTGGGCGACCTTGCCGGCCGCGATCTTGTTGATCTCCAGGAGGTCGTTGACGAGGGCCAGCAGGGAATGGGCGCGTTCCTTGGCCCGTACGAGCCAGGCCTGTTTCTGCCGCTCGTCCCCGCCGGCCGCCCCGGAGGTCACGATCTCGAGCCATCCTTCGATCGCCGCCAGGGGGGAGCGGAGCTCATGGGCCACCATGGAGACGAACTGGGATTTGATCTTTTCGATCTCCTTAAGTTTGGTGATGTCCCTTAGGACCGTGACGGCGCCGAGAAGCGTGCCTTGCTCGTCGCGGACGGGAGCCATCTGGGCCATGAGGACAAGGTTCGGGTCGTCCAGGCGGATTTCCTGGCTGATCATCGACAGGCCGTCGTCTTTGGAAGCCAGTATCTTTTGGAGGACCTCGACGATGGCCGTGTTCTTGACGTAATGGGCCAGCGTTTGGCCGGGTTCGTCCGTTCCGCCGAGCCTCAGCATTTTCACGGCCGAAGCGTTCCAGAGGACCAGACGGTGCTCCAGATTGGTGACCATGACGCCGTCGGCCATGCAGCCGATGATGGTCCGCAGCCGGCTCTTTTCCCCGGCCAGCTCGAGAAGCCTCTGCTCCCGTTCATGGTGCAGCCGCTGGGCCTCCAGCCGGAGCTCGCGTTTCTCCAGTCCTCTCTTGACCAGGACCGTCAGCGTCTCCGGGGCGAAGGGTTTCGGCAAATAATCGTAGGCGCCCCGCTTGGTCGACTCGACCGCCGTTTCGATCGTCGCGTAGCCGGTGATGACGACGACGATGATCTCGGGATCGATATCGTGGACATTTCGGATCAGGTCCAGGCCGCCGATTCCGGGCATCATGAGATCCATGAGGATGAGGTCGTAGGCGTTGGTCAGGACCTTCTGGAGCCCGACCGCCCCGTCTTCGGCCAGATCGATGGCGTAGCCTTCCGTGACAAGGGCGCGCTTGCAGCCTTCCCGGATTCCCATCTCGTCGTCGACGACAAGGATCTTGGCGGGGGCGTTCACCGGGCGTCCCTCCTCTTCTTGAGCAGGGTATCCAGGCGTTCCAGGAGCACATCCGGCTTGACGGGCTTGTCCAGAAAGTCATCGGTTTTCATCCAGTACCCGTCGTCCTGCAGCGAGAACCGGTAGCCGGTCGCCTCGGCGACGGACGTCACCATGAGGATGGGGATCTCCTTGAACAGCGGGTCCGTCTTGATCTTTTGGCTGAACAAAAATCCGGCGTCGTGTTTCTCCATCATCAGGTCCAGAATGATCGCGTCCGGCATATCCGTCCGGACGCGCTCCAGCCCTTCCCGGCCACTGGTCGCCGTAAAGACCTCGTAGCCGTGGTTCTTCAGCACGGCCATATGCATGTCCAGAAAATCGGGATCGTCGTCAACCAATAAGATTTTTCCCTTGGAGCTCATGGTCTTTTCCTTCCGGAGCGTTTTTCAGATCGGGGAGGGGCTGTTCGTTATTCAGCCATTGCTTCTGACCCAGGACGGGCAGGCTGATGATAAAGGTCGCGCCCTGTCCTAATCGGCTTTCCACGGACACCGTTCCCTTGTGCTTGGTTACGATGCTGTAGACCAGGGACAATCCCAGCCCGGTGCCCTTCTCCTTGGTGGTGAAGAACGGGTCGAAGAGCTTGGGGAGATGCTCTTCGGGGATGCCCTTGCCCGTGTCCTGGATGCGGATCTCAATTTTTCGGCCCTCCTCGGCCTTTTGACTCTCGATGGTCAGGATCCCTTTCTCGTCCATAGCTTGGGCCCCGTTCAGGACGATATTGAAGAGGACCTGTTTGATCAGGTCGGGATCGGCAAACGTCGGCGGCAGTGCCGGGTC
>CAZSMW010000167.1:0-4892 GCA_964607985.1 uncultured Eubacteriales bacterium | reverse complement strand
CTGGGCTCCGCCGATCTCACGACGGATTGGGGCGTGCGCATGCTTTCGGCGAAAAGCCCCCTCTACGAGCCTTTGAACTACAATTACGGCGCGGCTTGGCCTTTTCTGACGAGCTGGGTGGCCGCGGCCCAATTCAAACATGACTTTCTGATCCAAGGCTACAACTCCCTGATGAGTTCGGTCCGTCACACCTTCGACAACGGTCTGGGTTACGTCACCGAGGTCTTCTCAGGGGCCCGGAACATCTGGCCGCAGGAAGCGGTCGCCCACCAGGGCTTCTGCAGCGCCGGCGTCGTCCTGCCGTTCGTCAGGGGACTGCTGGGGCTGGAGGGGAACGCGCCGGGGAAGAAAATTGTTTTCGGGCCCCGTTTTCCGGCGGATTGGGATGATGTGAGCGTCGAAAACTTTCGAATAGGGGAGGAGGTCGTTTCGATCCGCTATGAGCGTCAGGACGGGAAAATCGAGGTGACCGTATGGTCCGAGAATAAGGCCGGCTTCCAAATGATGTTCAGCCCGGCCCTGGGTCTCGGCACAAGAGTCGTTGGGGCGCTGGTCAACGGGAAGCCGGCGGAGATAGAAGCCGGCTCAGGGTTGTCTCTTCAGGCCGTGCGTCCGGCCGTGGAATTTCCCCTGACCGGGAAAGACACGATCGTTCTGAAATTCGAGCCCTCGGCGGAGGTCCTGCCGCCGCTCGTCAGGACGCGGACAGGGGACGCCGACCAGGGGCTGAAGATCATCCGGACCGAGCTCGCGGGAAACAAGCTCAAGGTCGTGGTCGAGGGTCTTTCGGGTGAGATCTATGATCTGCCTATCGCCAATTCCGTCCTGGTTGTTTCGGTCCAGGGGGCAGAGATGGATCACGGAAAGCTCGTTATCCGGATTCCGGACAAACCTGAAGGTGGTTTCGTCCGGCACGCGATCATTTTAGAGATGAAAAAAGACGCCGAGTAGGACCCGCGTCTGCATAAAAAGACGCAGGCTCCAACCTGCGACCGCAGCGTGCGGCTACTTCTTGGGCGCGGCGGCCTTGATCGCGTCGTACCTCTTGATGACTTCGTCCGTGATGTCAATCGTCGGATTAAAAAAGACGATCCCGCTGGCGCCCAGGTCCAGGACCAGGTCGTAGCCCTTTTCTTTAGCGATGGCTTCGATGATCCCGACCATCTCGCCCCGGATCCTCTGGATCAAGGCATACTGGATCTGCTGCATGTCCCGGGTGGCATCTTCTTCCAGGCGCTTCCGGGCGGTCGTCTTTTTGTCGATGTCGGACTGGATCTGGACAGCGGCTTCGTTGGTCAGGGTCATCTGCTGGGTGCTGATCTTGGTCTGGAGCTGCTTGATCTCGTTGTCCAGCTTAGCCAGATCGGCCTTGATCTTGTTGTCCTTGTCCTGGAGCTGCCCTTGAGCTTTCTTCCCCTCGAGCGAAGTGTTGAAAGCGTTCTGGGAGTTGACCACTCCGACCTTGAGCTGCTGGGCGAATCCCACCGCGGTGAAGCTGAGGACGAATAGGGCGATAAGCGGGGCCGCCATTTTCCTGATTGTCATGACGATCTCTCCTTTGCTTTTATTGTTCGGTCATATTCAAACGCGCGCTCTTCCATAACTGTTGCGGGCGCGGGGAGCTTTTCCGGGCCGGGAACTTACTTCAATTCTTTCAGGGCCTCCTCGACGCGTCCCAGTGCGGTGAGCAGGTAGGTCTCTTCCGGTCCGTAGCCGAACCGGAGGTAATGATCGACCTCGAAGTGGTCGCCCGGGACGAGGAGGACGCTCTTTTCCCGGATCAGCTTCTCGACGAGCTCGGTCGAGTTGATCGGGAGGGTGTAATGGGCGAAGAGAATCGCCCCGGCCTGAGGCGGCCGGAAGGTGAAGATGCCGCCCTGTTTTTTGAGCCAGGCCTCAAGTATCGGGAAGTTCTTATTGAGGATCCCCCGGGTCCGGGCAAGGATCCGGTCCCTGTTCCCATGGTCCAGGGCAATCGCGGCCAGCTTGTCACTCAGGGCCGAGGGGGAGATCGTCGTGTAGTCGTGGTAGGGCCAGGTTTTTTCGATGACCTCTTCCGGCCCCACGATCCAGCCGATCCTCAGCCCGGGAAGACCGTAAGCCTTGGACAGGCCGTTGACAACGAGGACCTTGTCATATTTTCCCCAGAAGCTCGGTGTCAGGACGCCGCTGAGTTCGGCCCCCTGGTAGACTTCATCGCAGAGAATCCAGGCGCCCACTTTGGCGGCGAGGCCGATGATGGTTTCCATCGATTCGGCGCTCAGGACGGAACCTGTCGGATTATTCGGATTGGTCAGGACGATGATTTTAGTTTTGTCTGTGACGAGCTTCCGGAGCTCGTCCGGGTCGGGCTGCCAGCCCATCTCTTCTCGGAGGGTGAAGGGTTTGACCTTCGCTCCGAAAGCGCGGAGCAGGCCCCACATCTGCATGTAGTTCGGCAACTCGAAGATGACCTCGTCGCCCGGTTCGATCAAGCTCCACATCAGGAGGAAGTTCGCCTCCGATGAGCCCGCGGTCGCCATGATCTGTCCGAGGCCGATCCCCGGGTAGAGGCGGGCGATCCGCTCCCGGAGCTCGGGCGTCCCGTTGGTCTGCGTGTATCCGATCCCGACTCGGCGGACCTCTTCGAGCTCGTCCGGCGTGAGCAGCTCATGGAGCGTCAGCGGGTGGACGCCGCTTTCCGAAAGATTGTATTCCACCACATTTTCCCATGTGGACTGCATGCGCTCCATTTTGAAAGCTTCAATCTTCATGATCGCTCCTTATATTTCAACCTTAAAAACGCCTTTGAAGGCGAAGCCAAAGATGATGGACAGGACGAAGTAGACGACGAGCCAATGGATGCGCCGGCCGAAAAGGTCCATGCGCGCCTCCGGGTACTTGAGCTCGACCGACCTGACGATCGACCCGGACGGCAGGGGACGCTCTCCCGGATTAAAGACCTGGTCGAGGACGTTTCGGCCGACCCTGAGCGTCGATATCTTGGAAAGGGGTTTTGTCCCGACGGCTACGTCCTTGACGATTGTTTCACTCCCGACGACGAGCGTGAGGCGCCCGAGGCCGTTCTCCTTGGCTTTGACCCTCCAGTCGATCTCAGCTTCGTCTTCGATCCGCAGGGGGGGCGTCTCGATCACGATCTGAGGGGGCGGTTCCAGGTTCACGGTGACCTCGGAGGGGAAACGATCCCCGCTCAGCTTGACCTTGAGGAGGGCCGATTCGCCCGGCTTCAAGGATCGGGCGCCGAACCAGAGGTTGAGCTGGATGAGGATGAGGAGCACCGGGACGATCATGACCAGCATGGGCTTCGAGTTGTAGCCGATGTACTTGAGATTGGCCAGGAGGATCCGGCCTTGGGCCCGGAACTGAACGCGCATGTCGTCCGGAAACAGGCGGAGTTCCAGGAGGTGGGCCTTGATCAGGTTCTTGGCCTTTTTGATCCCCGCCTGGTTCGAGGTGTGCCGGAAGATGAAGAGCATCAGGAACGAGGTCAGCAGGGAAACGATGACCATGCCGACCCAGGGACTCATGTTCCGGAAGGGCAGGAATAGGATGTCAAAGATCTTATCGAGGACCGAGTTGAGGACCCACATGTTGATCAGGAGATGTACCCCAATCCCTTGAGCTTCTTCTTGATCTCCTCCTCCGAATCCGCTTCCTCGATCTGGGCGATCTCCTTTTCCAGGAGGTGGGTGATGAATTCTTCGGGCGACGTGTAGCCTGACATTTCGGCGAATTTTTTGACCTTGTCGAAAAGGGCCTTCTCGATCTTCACTTTCGCTTTGCCCATGTCATTCTCCTTTCGATAGGACCGCCTGGCCGATCATCTCCTTCGGCTTTTCAATGCCGAAGATGTCGAGGATCGTCGCGGTCAGATCGTAGAGGGCCGGCGACTCTGCCTGGATCTTCCGGTTCGTGACCAGAACACCGGGGATGACCTCGGCCGCGGACATATGGTCGCCGCTCCACCTCTGCGTGTTGTCCTCCAGGACCTCCTTCGGGAAGCCGCCGAGGGGAGAGCTCCAGGAGATGCGGTAGCCGCGGTTGAACCCGACGATGATGTCGGGCGCCGTTTCCACGTAGGGTCCTTGGTAAATATCCTTGGAGATATAGGCTTTGAGAACCACTTTCTCTCCGGTCTTCGGGTCCGTGACCTCCTCGAGCTTCCGGGCGATCTCCCGGACGAGGTTGTCCTTTTCCGGACCGGCGGAGACAATGCCTTCTTTCTCCCGGTCCCTCTGGTTGATATAGAGACCGTTCAAGCCGATACCATAGGCCTGACTCCGCGCCCAGTCCGAGTTCTCGAAAAGGGAGCTGTCCGCCTGTTTGGCTTTGTTGATGAGCCGGTGGTAGCCGTTCTCCTTGAGCCAGGTGTTAAGGTTGAAACCCCACCTGAAGGTGTTGAATCCGTGGTCGGACATGACCAAGAGGGTGGTGTCCTTATCCATTTTCTCCAAGGTCCCGGCCAGGACCTTGTCCATGTCGGCGTATGTCGACTCGATGACGTTCCCGAACCTTTCCGCGAGCTTCGCATCGTAGGCCGGATGCCCGGGGTCAAAGAGCCGCCAGAACATGTGCTGGCGCTGGTCGGTGCTGGAGAAATAATAGAAAAGAAGCCCGGAGTCGAAACGCCCCAGTTCATAGTCATATATGTCCAGGCTTTCGCGGAGGACCCTGTCGTCCATCTCCAGGAACTCCGCTTCATCCAGGATTCCGTTGTCCAGGGCGCTCGTGTCCGCGGGCAGCCCCTTGGTGAAATACGGGCCGAATCTCTTTTCAAGTTCTTGGGCGTAGGATCCGGGCGTCGAGATGGGCAGGGCCGGATTGCCGGGATCGATGTTGACCGGGCTGATATAGAGCTTGAACTTCGGCCGGACCTCCTTGAGGTAGAACAG
>CAZSMW010000166.1:0-8122 GCA_964607985.1 uncultured Eubacteriales bacterium | reverse complement strand
GAAGATGTTTTCAAGCTCCTCGGATGACGGGACCCAGCCCTGCTGATCCTTGCCGAGGTTAAAGGCGATGCCTCTGCACAGCCGTTCGAGGTTCTTGTACCAGTTAAGGAAGGTCACCTCGATCTGCCCCTTGGGGTTCTTCTTACAATAGAATCGGATGCCTTCGAAACAGAGGAACATGGTATACATGACGGACCGGGAAAGTGCGAACACCTTCGCTTCGGACTCGAAGATTTCGTACTGCTTGTTGGGAAGGAGGTAGCGCATCTGCTTCGGCATCCATTTCACACCTTCGAATTTCGCCATGAAATATCTCCTTTATGATGATATCTAAAGAAGAGGATTATACCTCAGCCCCGGGCCGATATCCAATTCAGCTCTTGCGTTCTTCATGATTTTCCTTCGATAAGGCGTTCCAGCGATTCCAGGAAGACCCGGGCTGTTTCGGCGTCGTCGTAATGAGCGAAGCTGACCCGGCAGAGGGCGGGCCTCCCGAGATGGCGGGAAACCGCCGCAGAATAATGATTACCGTCGGCGATCTGGACGGCGCTTTCTTCCCACAGCCGGCGCTTGACGTCGGCAGGCGCGAGGCCTTCGACTTCGAAGGCGAACGTCGGGTCACGTTCCTCGCAGCGCGATGGGTCGGTCAGGCCGTAGCACCGGAATCGGTTGGGATCGAAGCGCCTGAATCCTTCCAGCACGGCCCGGCTGAGGCCGCGCTCGTAGTCCTCGATGGCCTCCATGACCCGCTGAAAGCGCGGGTGGCGGGGGCCGGCTCCGGAGGACGTGCCGAAGAGCTCAGCCTCCAACCAAAGCAGGTAATCCAGAGCGGCCTCGAGACCGGCCAGATTGAAATTGTTAAGCATGCCCTGCTCGTATTTAAAGGGTGTTTCGTTCTTATTCGTTTCGACGCGGTACGGTTCGAGCTTGTCGAGGAGCGCCTTCTTCCCGTAAAGGACCCCCAGCATGGGGCCGAAGACTTTGTAGCCGGAAAAAACGAGGGCGTCGACGTCCATCCCGCGGACATCGATGGGCCCGTGCAAAGCGTGATGGACGGCGTCGACACAGACCAAAGCCGGAGATCTTCGCCGGACGAGGCCGATAAGCTCCTTGAGCGGCACGATCGATCCAAACGCGTTGGAGGCCATGGTCACCGCCACAATCCCGGTCTCGCGATCAACAAGGGAAAGGAGATTGTCAATGTCCAGAGTCCCTTCAGGAGTGACCCGGGCCCGCCGGACCTCGCAGCCGCGGCCGCGGCCCCAGACGTCCTCCCAGGGAGAGATGTTGGCCATGTGATCGAGGTCGGTGACAACGATATTGCCGTGCTCCGGGAACCAACCACGCATGGCCACGGCCAGGTTAAACAAAGCGTTGGTGGCAGAGAGGTGGAAGCTGATCTCCTCAGCTCCCGTGGCATTGAGGAAATCCGCGGCGATCCCGCGCACCCGGCTGTGGAACTCGGCGGTGGACTTCTCCCCGGGGGTGACCGCCCCGGGCATGGGATTGAGCGACCGGGCGGCTTCAAAGGAGGCAGACATGGCCGAATCGACCATCAGACTGCCGGCGCCGCTGTTGAGATAGACACGTTTATTCCCGAACTGGTCCCGCTCAAGCTGGGGGAACCGGGCCCGTATCTTCTCGTGGATCGAAGGAATGGACTTTGGTGTCGTCATAGTAGCTTAATGTATTCAAACCCGGGGTCGAATTCAACTTTTTTTTTCGAGGAAAAACCCCGCCCGAATCCTGGATCGTGGAACTCCGTGCGTCCCGGACGCTGTCCAAGGCGACGGCTACTCCATGGTTGCGTATTGTTCTTTCCTCCAATCCGGCATTATACGGCAATAATCCCGGCGTCTTCCATCGCCTTTTTCGGTAGGTTTCATTATAATGGCGCATGTTCCGCGAAACATAGGAAGGAGGGAGCATGCGTCGAAGAGATTTCATGCAGAAGACGTTGGCGTGCGGGGGCGCCGCGGGTATCGGCGTCGGGACATCCTCCTTGATGCGAGCGCCCCAGACAACAAAAAGGCCCGGGTCCGACCCGCTCGTAGAGAGTGTCAGGATCGCGATGCTGACTATGCAAAGGCAGGCCTGGGAACAGGGGGTGGCCTCCCAGGCCCTGTTGGAGTGGGGCGACGTAGATCTGGTCATCATGATGGCTAAAGAGGCCGTCATCCGGATCTATGACGACGGCAGGCTCGGCCAGGTTTGCGATAATCATGGCGTCACGGACCCGGGATCAAACGGGGAGCCTGTCCTTTACGCGGCGAAACTGACGGGGGACCTCGTTCTCAGGGCGGGCGCGGAGAGAATGTTGGATTATTTCCTTCACAAGGCTCCTAAGACGAAGGACGGGATCTTCTATCATATCGACGACAAACCGCAGGTCTGGATCGATTCCATGTATATGGCGCCGCCTTACCTCGCGGTCGCCGGACAGCCCGCAGAGGCCCTGAAACAGATCGAAGGGTTCCGCAAGCTCCTCTGGAACAAGGAGCAGAGGCTCTTCTCTCACATCTGGGATGACAGCCTGAACGGATTCGCCCGCAAAGCCTTCTGGGGCGTGGGCAACGGCTGGGCGGCCGCGGGAATGACGCGTGTTCTGCGCGCCCTGCCGGAAGGATTGGCCGACGAAAAAAGGCGGCTTCAAGGCTATATCAAGGACGTCATTGACGGCTGCCTGACCTATTTGCGCCCCGATGGATACTTCCATGACGTCGTGGATGACCCGAAATCGTTCATCGAAACAAACCTGGCCCAGATCATGGCCTATTCCATCTATAGGGGGATCAAGGGCGGCTGGATCGATGTCTCTTACAGGCCGGGCGCGGACAAGATGAGGGAAGCGGCCCGGGCCAAGGTGGACCGGATGGGGTTCGTCCAGGACGTTTGCGGATCGCCGACGTTCGAGGCGCCCGGCACGGCGACCGAAGGCCAGGCCTTCTTCATCCTCATGGAAGCCGCTTACAGGGATCTGAACAAATAAGGTCCCCTTAGACATCGACCTCCGCACAGCGGATACCGCGCGGGTTGAAACACTTGTTGCAGGAGATGCATTCGGACGAAGTGACTTCGCCCTCCCGGAATCTATGGACGAGATGTGGGTCCCGGATGAAGGGGCGGCTCATCGAGATCATGTCGACCCGGCCTTCCGAAACGAACTTTTCGGCGACGGCCAGCGTCCGGATCCCTCCCAGGCCTGAAACCGGGATATGAACGGCTTTCTTGATGGCCGCGGCATTCTCGACGAAGTATCCTTCCTGGTCCTCGGAACGAAGTCCCTGCCACACCGATCCCTTGCCGGCCTCGGTCATCCCGCCGCTCACTTCGATCGCGTCAAGGCCTTCAGCCTCCAGGATGCGGGAGATCTCGACGCTCTCACCGGGGGTCAGACCCCTTTCCAGAAAGTCGGTCGAATTCAGTTTAGCTATCACAGGGAAATCCGGGCCTGTCGCGTCCTTGATTCCCCGAATGATCTCAACGACCACCCGGGCGCGGTTTTCCAGCGGACCCCCCCACTCGTCTCGGCGGCGGTTCGTATGGGCCGAGAGGAAACTGGAAAGGAGATAGCCATGGGCCGCGTGAAGTTGGACTCCATCGAATCCCGCCCGACGGACGCGGCGGGCGGCGGCGATGAAATCGTGAATGAGATTTTTGACTTCGGCCGGCGTCATCTCCCTGGGCATGGTTCTGGAGGACGGGTCATAGACCGCGGAAGGGGAGATCGGTTCCGAACCGCAGTGCTTTTTCTTCGTCTGACGTCCGGCATGGGCCAGCTGGACGAAGATCTTCGAGGGATGCTTGTGAACGACGTCCGCGATCCGGGCCAAGCCGGAAACGAAGCGGTCATCGTGGATAGCGATCTGCCTGGGGGTCGCCTTGCCCAATGGCTGGACGTAAGCATGTCCCGTGATGATCAACCCGACCTCGCCTTCGGCCAGCTCTTTAAAGAGCCCGACCTGCCGGTCCGTGACGGACCCATCGTCCTTGGCCATATAATCATTCGTCGCGGAACGGACGAACCGATTGGGCACGGTTACGCGGCCGATGTCGATGGGGGTCAGGAGGATGGAACCGGTATTCTTATCGTTCATGCTTCGATTGTATAGGAATTCGACCGCCCATTCCAGGCTTGACTTTGTTCCTCACTATGTCATAAAAGATGACAGGACGCCAAGCTTGAAGATCCTTATAGGCGAATGAGACAAGAGATTCGAAGGACATTGATGTGACAGTGACGGAGATCGAAAGGGAGGTCCTCGAGGCGCTGGACAAGCTGGGAATCTCCTATGCTCGTCATGAACACCCGCCGGTGTTCACGGTCGGGGAGGCCGAAAAATATTGGGGAGGCCTGCACGGCGCGCATTGCAAGAACCTCTTTTTGCGCAACAATCGCGGGACCTGCCATTACCTGGTCATCGTCGAGGCCTCTCGGAGGGTCGACCTCAAAGCGCTGACCTCAAGGCTCAACGAGGACCGGCTCAGCTTTGCCTCGCCCGGGCGTTTAATGAAATATCTGGGTCTGGAGCCGGGCTCGGTATCACCTTTCGGACTCGTCCATGACAAGGGCCATGAGGTCCGGGTTGTTGTGGACGCGGAGCTCAGAAGCGCCGCCGGCGTCAACTTCCACCCCAATGTCAACACGTCCACACTGGGATTGTCTTTTTCTGATTTCGAGGGATTCCTCGCCTGGTGCGGGAATCCCGTAGAATTCATCCGCCTATGATCGTCAGGAGGAACACATGAGAAAGACCATCGGGATCTCCGCCCTTGTTCTTGTCTCGGCCTTTCTCTTCGGCCGGGTCCCGGAGCCCGAGCACCTCACGGTTCAGCACATCCTGGTCGCGTTCCAGGGGACGATCCCGGACGCCGGAATCACCCGGAGCCGGATGGAAGCGCAAAAACTGGCCCAGGAGCTCCTCATGATGGCCCGACAGGGGGAAGATTTCGACGCCCTGGTCAGGCAATACACCAACGACGCGTATCCCGGCATTTACAGCATGGCCAACGCCGGCGCGGTGCCGGACGCGGCGAACAAGGAATTCTCCCGCACCCGCATGGTCAAGGCCTTCGGCGACGTGAGCTTCGGACTTAAGGTCGGCGAGATCGGGATGGCGGCTTACGATCCCTTGACCAGCAAGTACGGCTGGCACATTATCAAGCGGCTCAAGTAGGATATAGGAGGAGAATAATGCTCGCGTTTCTTTTCGCGTTGCTGCTGGGCCAGGGGACGGGACTGGCGGATGAGCCGAAGGTCTCCGAACCGAAGGTGCCCTTCGATCCCCGTTTCTACGTCTGTTACAGGGTCCAGAAGCCCATCGTGCTCGACGGCAAGATCGATAACGCGTCCTGGAAAAAGGCGGAATGGACGGAAAGTTTCGTCGATATCGAAGGAGCGAACAAGCCCCGGCCCCGTTTTCGCACCCGGGTCAAGATGCTCTGGGACGACCGATACTTCTACATCGCAGCCGAACTTGAGGAACCGGCCGTCTGGGCGACACTCACGGAACGCGATTCGGTCGTGTATAACGACAACGACTTCGAGATCTTCATCGATCCGGACGGGGACACGCACAAATACTGCGAGCTCGAGATGAATGCCCTCAACACGGTCTGGGACCTGCTGCTTCTCAAGCCCTATCGGGACGATATTGATGCAGCCGTCAACGTCTGGGACATCCGGGGGCTCAAAACGGCCGTATCCGTCAACGGGACGATCAATAACCCGAAGGACAAGGACAAAGGCTGGACCTTGGAGGTCGCCATCCCATGGGCCGTCCTCCGGGAACTCGTCCCGAAGAAAAAAGAACTCCCCGACTCCGGCGACCAGTGGAGGGTGAACTTTTCCCGGGTGGAATACAGCGTCACGACCGAAGACGGGCGCTACGCGAAGGCCAAGGAGCCGGCGAGCGGGATCCCTTACGCTGAAGATAATTGGACTTGGTCGCCCCAGGGCCTTATCAACGTTCATTACCCGGAGATGTGGGGGTTCGTCCAGTTCTCCGCCAAGGTCGTCGGCAAAGGGGAGGAGCTTTTCGCCGACGCCTTCGAAGAACCCGTCAAGTGGGCCTTGCGCAAGATCTACTACAGGGAACGGGCCCATCGGGACGCGAACGGTTCTTTCACGGCCGACCTCGCCGCGCTGGGCCTCGGGTCCGATAAGGCGCTCAAGGTCAGCGGCTGGGGTTACCCACCCTTGATCCAGACGACGGAAGGGCTTTTCGAAGCGGTCTATAGAAATGAAGACGGCGCGAGCTGGCATATCCGTCAAGACGGTCTGGCCTGGAGATCGGAAGCCGCGGTCCGGTGAATATGAGAAGGAGGAACGCACCATGAAAAGACGCATCGGCCTTTGGATCATCCTGGGACTGTTCATAGTCGGGGCCGGGGCCGGGACCGGTTTCGCCCAAGGGTTGCCCCAGGCCAAGCCGGAAGAGGTCGGGATGGCCTCGGGGCGGCTGGCGTTTCTCGACACGCTCATAAACGAGGCTTTGGCCCGCAAGGACTTTCCGGGCGCCGTTCTCCTGGTCGCCCGGAAGGGGAAAACTGTCTGGCGGAAGGCCTACGGGCAGAATCAATGGGTCCCCGAAGGACGACCCATGGATGTGAATATGATCTTCGATATGGCCTCTGTCACCAAGCCTGTGGCCACCGCGACTTCTATCATGATCCTCGTTGAGCGCGGCAGGATCAGGCTTTGGGACAAGGTCAGAGATTACGTCCCGGAGTTCGCGCCGTATATCCTTGAGGGAGGGATCCCCGGAGAAGACGCCCGCCTATGGCATCTGCTGACCCACACCTCGGGCCTTCAGCCTTACACCGACCCTAAGGAGGTCGAGCTGAAATACGGGAGCCCATGCTCTGTGGATCTTTTAGTCAAGCACATCGCCTGCCTCGGGAAGCAATCGCTTCCGGGCGCGACCTTCACATACAGCTGCTTGAACTATATCACCCTGGCCTATATCGTGAAGGCCGTCAGCGGACAGACCATCGCCGATTTTGCCGCCGGGAACATCTTCAAGCCTCTGGGCATGAAGAACACGTTCTACAACCCTCCGGCGGAGTTCGTGGACCGCTGTGTCCCGACACAGGTCTATGACGGGATACCCCTGCGCGGTGTCGTCCATGACCCCCTGGCTAAGCTCCAGGGCGGGGTTTCGGGGAATGCCGGGCTTTTCTCCACGGCTGACGACCTGGCTGTGTTCGCCACGATGATGCTCAATGGAGGAGAATCCGGTAAGGTCCGGATCCTCAGCCCCTTGTCCATAGAACGGATGACCGAGATCTTCCCGCGGGTGAACGGCACGGGGCGCGGGCTTGGTTGGGACCTCGATTCGGATTACGCGACGGTCCGGGGGGACCTCTTCGGCCCCGCCTCTTACGGGCATTCCGGTTACACAGGGACTTCCATCTGGATCGATCCAGATACCCAAACATTGGTCATCTTTCTGACGAACCGGGTCCATCCGGACGATAAGGGCGACATTATCGCCATGAGGAGCAAGGTGGCCAACGTCGTCGCGGCGTCGATCATCAAGAAGTGACCGGCATCGCCTAAGATCGCCGAGGTTTGACATGTTTCGCGGCTTGTGCTAATTAATTCCGACAGGGCTAAAGGAAATGACATCCCCCACGGAACGCAATGTTTATATCAAAGTTTCGAGGAGCCACGAGCTTCTCTCGAAATCCATTCAGGCCTACCAGGGATACCTTCAGGACAATGTGGCCGCCGGCGATCCGATCTATTACCGGGCCAGAAATTTTCTCAAGGAAGGGAAGTTCTTCTTCGAGGAGACCCTCAAAGAAGCCAAGAAGCTCCTGGGGCCGATCCCGGTCTACGCCGCCAAGGAGTTCGAGGAGTGGAGGGCCAGTGCCCTCAAGGAGAACCGGATCATCATTCACGGCGAGAGCCCGGATGAGCTCAAAGCGGCATTCATGAACGATGAGTTCATCAGAACGATGATGTCGGAAGCCGAGATCGAGGCCTACGTCGGGGACCACTTCGAAACCCAGCGATCGGGCAAGAGAAAGCTGGCCAATATCAAGGTCAGGATGATGCTGGACAAGCTTCTCTCGCTGGTCGACCAGGGACAGGAACTCCAGAAAACTGCGCAAAAGA
>CAZSMW010000165.1:0-8289 GCA_964607985.1 uncultured Eubacteriales bacterium | reverse complement strand
GCACTCCTGGACGGTCTTGGTCACGGCCGCGATGGTCTTCTGGAGCATGGCGTTCTCTTCGGCGGTGAGCTTGATCTCGTAGATTTTCTCGACGCCCTTGCCGCTGATCATGCACGGTACGCCCAGAAAGAGGCCCTTGATGCCGAATTCACCCTCGCAGAGCGCCGCGCAGGGGAGGATGCGCCGTTTGTCCTTGATATACGACTCGGCCATGATGATGGCGCTCCAGGCGGGGCTGAAGAACGCGGATCCCTTTCCGAAAAGCTTGACGATCTCGGTTCCGGCTTCTCTGGTCCGGGTGACGAGCTTGTCGATCTGCTCTTTCGTCGCGATCTCTTCCAACGGAATGCCGCCGACCGTGGTCAGGCGGGGCAGGGGGACCATGTCCGGGCCGTGGCCGCCCAAGACCGTCCCGGCGACGTCGGCCACCGATACGCCCAGCTCCATGGCGACGAAGGCGCGCCAGCGGGCCGTGTCCAGCGTCCCGGCCATCCCCACGACCTGGTTCTTCGGGAACCCGGTCACCTTCTGGAAGACATAGACCATTGCGTCCAGGGGATTGGTGACGATGATGCAGAAGGCCTTGGGGGCATGCTGCTTAACACCGTTAGCAACATCGGTGATGATCTTGATGTTGATGCTGAGCAGGTCCTCCCGGGTCATGCCCGCCTCGCGGGGTTTGCCGGCGGTGACGATGACCACGTCGGCCCCATCGATGTCCTTATAGTCCGAGGTGCCCCTGATGTTGGCGTCGTAATTGCCGTGGGGGGCCATTTCCATCAGGTCGAGGGCCTTGCCCTTGCAGACGTTCTCGTAGGGTGGAACATCCAGGATGATGATGTCCCCGAGCTCCTTTTGAGCGGCGAGCATGGCCAGGATCTGGCCGATCTGGCCGCCGCCGATGAGGGCGATCTTCTTTCTCATGTGCAGGTCTCCTTTTTTTGGGATTCTCTCGCGACTCAGGGCTTGACGTAGCCTTCCCAAGTCGACTCGAGTTTTGGATTGTTGATCCAATCCATGATGTAGTTGGTGAAATCCTTCCCGGTCGTCCCGTTCGGGCGCCCGGTGATGACGAGCTTCTTTTCGTATTGGCCGGTGATATCGAGCGCCATTTCCAGCTTCTTGGCCTTCCCGGGATGTCCGATATGGGCGATGAGCATCGAGGCTGCCCGGATCATGCTGCAGGGATCGGCGAACTGGGCGCGTCCCTCGGTGACCATCCGTGGCGCCGAGCCATGGATGGCCTCGAACATGGCGTACTGCTTGCCGATGTTGGCGCTGCCGGCCGTCCCGACGCCGCCCTGGAACTCGGCGGCCTCGTCGGTCAGGATGTCGCCGTAAAGGTTGGGCAGGACCATGACCTGGAAGTCGCGGCGGCGCTTCTCGTCGACAAGTTTGGCCGTCATGATGTCGATGTACCAGTCGTCGACTTGGATTCCGGGGTATTCTTTGGCGATGCGATAGAAGCTCTCCAGAAACTTACCATCGGTCGTTTTGACGACGTTGGCCTTGGTGACGCACGTGACCTTGGTCCGGCCGTTCGTCCTGGCGTGTTCGAAAGCGAGCCGGCAGATCCGGTCCGAACCCGGGGTGGTGATCAGCTTGAAGTCGATGGCGATGTCCGCGTCGACCTCGATGCCATAGGGGCCGAGCGCGTAAAGATCTTCCGTATTCTCCCTGAAGAAAATCCAGTTGATGCCCTGCTTGGGAACCCGGACGGGCCGGACGTTGGCGAAGAGGTCCAGCTCTTTCCTCACCGCCACGTTGCAGCTCTCGATGTTCGGCCAGGGATCGCCCTTTCTCGGTGTCGTCGTCGGTCCCTTGAGCGTGACATGGTATTTCTTGATCTCGGTCAGGACGTCGTCCGGGATGGCCTTGTTGTGGGCGGCCCGGTTCTCGATGGTCAGACCCTCGATGTCCCGTATCTCGACATTACCGGCCTTGACCTCATCCTTGAGCAGGAATTCGAGCACCCGCTTGGAATCGGCGGCGATGAAAGGTCCGATGCCATCGCCGGCGAGGATGCCGATCCTGATCGGTTTGACCGTCTTGTAGTCGATCCAATCGGGCATGGATTTGACCTTCTCCATGCGTTTCATTTGGGTCTCGAGAAGCTTTCCAAAGTGCTCTTTGGCCCTATCGATGGCGGCACTGTCCATTGCGTCTTCCTCCGTTTTGTGAGATTTAAATATTAAGAAAAACATTTTACAACAATATCGGCCCCGAAATCAATCTTTTTCGGGCTCTTTAACGAATCCAACGGATCACCCCGGAAGGACTTGGGGTCACCCCTCCATCCTGTATGAGCGCTCCTGATCCCGAGGCCTTTCAGTCATACGGATCGTTTTTAAACCGTCGAAGGAAACGGGCCGGCCGAAAATCGCCAAAATAAATTTTGACAAAATCGGCCGGATTCTCTATACACTTATTGCGTTGGATGAACTCTTCGGAATCTTTGCAGGAGATCAAAGGGAGGAGTGAGATGCTCGAGGCCTATTTTACCCAGGAGAAGGAACGAGCGAAGATGGGAATTCCACCGCTTCCGCTCAGCCCGGCGGAAACCGGGGAGGTCTGCCGGTTTCTGGAAGCCCCCGAAGACGGAAGGGGCGATCTTATCCTGGCGCTCTTGAGAGACAGGGTCTCGCCCGGCGTTGATCCGGCGGCCAGGGTCAAAGCGGAGTGGCTGACAAGGATCGGCCGGGGAGAGACGATCTCTCCCCTCGTTTCCCGTAAGGACTCTGTGTTCCTTCTGGGAACGATGCTGGGGGGCTATAACATCGGGCCGCTCGTCGCGTTCCTGGAGGAGCCGGAGCTGGCCGCAGCGGCGGCCGAGGCTCTGAAGAAGACCATCCTTGTTTACGGAGCGTTCGACGCCGTTCTGGGGATGTCGTTGAAGAACCCGTTCGCCCGGTCCGTCCTCGAATCCTGGGCGACGGGCGAGTGGTTCCTTTCGAAGCCCGCGTTCCCGACGTCGCTAACGGTCAAGGTTTTCAAGGTGGACGGAGAGATCAACACCGATGACTTCTCTCCGGCCAAACACGCTTCGACACGACCCGACATCCCTCTGCATGCGCTTGCCATGGGAGAAACCCGTTTCCCGGACGGGAACGGGACAATCCGCGCCTTTCAAGAGGAAGGCCGGAAGGTGGCCTTCCTCGGCGACGTGGTCGGCACCGGGTCGTCAAGGAAATCGGCCTGCAATTCCGTGATGTGGCACATCGGCGAGGACATCCCCTTCGTTCCCAATAAGAGGAGGGGCGGCATCGTGCTCGGCGGGCTCATCGCCCCCATCTTCTTCAACACGACCGAGGATTCCGGCGGTCTGCCCATCATATGCGACGTCGGCCGGATGAAAACGGGGGAAGTCATCACCATCGACACGAACGCTTGTGTCGTCACGGATGAAGCGGGAGCGGAGATAGCGAAATTCGAATTCAAGCCCGTCACGATCAAGGACGAGTTCAGGGCCGGGGGGCGGCTGAACCTGATCATCGGAAGGCAGCTGACCGGAAGGGCCCGGAAGACGCTCAGGATGGACGAAGCGGAATTCTTCACCGCGATCGAAAACCCCAGGCCAGGACCGGGGCAGGGCTATTCTCTGGCCCAAAAGATCGTTGGAAAGGCCTGCGGGGTCGATGGCGTCCTTCCGGGAACGGCCTGCGAGCCGAGAATGACGACCGTCGGCTCCCAGGACACGACGGGACCGATGACGGCTGATGAGCTCAAGGAACTGGCCTGCCTCGAGTTCCAGGCCGACCTCTTCATGCAGTCGTTCTGCCATACGGCGGCTTATCCCAAGACTGCTGATGTCAGGATGCACAAGGCCCTACCCGCGTTCGTTATCGATAGAAAGGGGGTTGCCCTCAAGCCCGGGGACGGTGTCATCCATTCCTGGCTGAACCGGCTCCTTCTTCCGGATTCAATGGGGACAGGAGGGGATTCGCACACCCGCTTTCCCATCGGGTTGAGCTTCCCCGCCGGTTCGGGTCTCGTCGCCTTCGCAGGGGCCCTGGGTTTCATGCCCCTGGACATGCCCGAGTCCGTCTTGGTCCGGTTCTCGGGAAAACTCAACCCGGGCATCACCCTCCGGGATGCCGTCAACGCCATCCCGTATTTCGCGATCAAGAATGGTCTTCTGACGGTCGCCAAGAAGGGGAAGAAGAACGTCTTCAACGGCCGGCTGATCGAAATGGAAGGGCTGGAGGACCTGAACGTCGAACAGGCTTATGAGCTGACCGACGCGACCGCGGAGCGTTCAGCGGCCGGTGGCGTCATCGCCCTCAACGAAGAAGGGATCGCTGAATTTCTCCGGAGCAACGTCGCCCTGATGCGGAGGATGATCGTGGAAGGGTACAAGGATGCCGGAACGCTGGAAAAGAGGATCGAAGCCTGCGAAGCGTGGTTGAAGTCCCCCGTTCTGCTCAAAAGGGACGGTCATGCCGCCGGTTATGCCGCGGTCCTCGAGATCGACCTGGAAGCCATCCGGGAACCCATCCTGGCTTGCCCCAACGACCCCGACGACGTCAAGCTCCTGTCGGAAGTCGCGGGGGACGCCATCGACGAGGTGTTCATCGGCTCCTGCATGACGAACATCGGCCACTTCCGCGCGGCGAGCCGGATCTTCGACAAGGCCGGATACCTTGCAACCCGGGTCTGGATGACACCGCCAACGAAAATGGATGCCGCCCAGCTTATGCGCGAGGGCCATTACTCGATCTTTTCCTGCGCCGGGGCGAGGATGGAGATCCCGGGGTGCTCTTTGTGCATGGGAAACCAGGCGAGAGTCCGGCCGAAAGCGACCATCATCTCCACGTCGACGCGGAACTTCGACGACCGGATGGGGGACGGGGCCCGTGTCTACCTCGGTTCCGCCGAGCTGGCGGCCGTCGCCGCCCTTCGGGGCCGACTGCCTACGGTCGACGATTATTTCTCTGTCATGAACGAGAAGGTCCTGCCCAACGCGGCGGACATCTATCGTTATCTTGAATTTCACAGGATGAAGGATTTTACGTTGAGCTATACAGGCTGAATCCGGTCCGACGGTTTCGGATTTGATCAACGCGCGACTTGACAGGAGGTCTCATGATCCGTCTGGACGGCCGGAAAGCCCTGATAACGGGTGGTTCGAGGGGGATCGGCCGGGCTGTGGCCATTCTGTTCGCCCGGGCCGGTTGTGACGTCGCCATCAACTACCAACGAAACAAAGCCGCTGCCGACGAGGTCCAAAAGGAGGTCGAGAAGCTCGGCCGGGAATGCCTTGTTTACAAGGCCGAGATCTCCATGAAAAAGGACGTTGACGATATGATCGCGGAGATCGACAGGAAATGGGGCGGCCTGGATATCGCCGTGAACAACGTCGGGATCTGGACCTATCTCGAGATGGGGTCCATGGACGAAAATATCTTGCGGGAGACTATGGCCGTCAATATCGAAGGCGTCTTCTACGTGTGCAACGCGGCCGTTCCCCTCATGAAACGGGGCGGACGGGGGTGGATCATCAACGTCGGGTCCACATCACCGGCGAAACCCTGAACGTCAACGGGGGGGCCGTTCTCTGCGGCGGATAAGGATTTGCTATATAGGAGCGTTTCTGTTATCGTCTTACATACTAAGTTTTTCGGACGGAGCCTTTGGGACGGAATAAAACGCTTGACAGGGATTTTTTAATTGTGTTAATCAAAGAAGGTATTCATGGCTAATAAGTTCTTTTCCGTTATCATCGTTCCGCATTCCAAGACCAACTTCAGAACCCTGACCTTCTCCAAGAGGTCCATGAAGTTCCTAATGGGCGGGGCAGCGCTCGTCTTCGTGGTCCTCGCCGTTTTCTTGGTCGATTATTTTTCGATGACCATCATCCGCTCTAAGTATAGGACCCTGGCCAGGGAGAACAAGGAACAGAAAGAAAAAATCTCCAATTATGAAGGATACATCAACCGGCTCAAGACCACGATCTCGAGCTTCGAGAGCTATGCCAAGAAACTCAATATCATGATGGGCTTCAAGTCCCCGGACGTGATCAAGGGAGAACCGGGCCTGGGCGGCGGCGACTCCGGATCTAAAGGTGCGGCCGAACCGGCGCCCGATCCCCAGAGCACTTCGTTCAGCGCCATCCAGAACCTCTCCCAGAAGGCCGACAGCGTAGAGAAGAACCTCGGCTCCCTGGTCAATATACTGGAGAGTCAGACGGCCAGATTGGCCACGACGCCGACCATCTGGCCGGCCCAGGGCTGGGTCTCATCTCCTTTTGGATACAGGATCGACCCGTTCACCGGCAAGAGGACCTTCCACCGCGGTATCGACATCGCGACGAACTTCGGTAACCCCGTCATGGCGACCGCCGACGGCAGCGTGATCGAAGCCGCTTATGACAAGTTTTTCGGCCGGACGGTGATCATCAGCCACGGCGAAGGGGTCGTCACCCAGTACTGCCACCTCGATAAATACATCGTCAAAGCCGGGCAGAGGATCAAGAGGGGAGACCTGCTGGGCTATATCGGCAAGACGGGCAAGGCTCTTGGCCCCCACCTCCATTACGAGGTCAGGATCAACAACACCTCCTTCAATCCCTACAACTACATCCTCGAAGAATAGACCCCCGCTCGTCGTCCGGATCACAAAACCGATAGAGATGAATCCTTTTTCGTTGAGTGGGAGTTGGTGAAAAAAAAGGTCGCAGCGACGTGAGCGGACAACAGGAGAAAGACGTTCAGGACCGGCTGAACACGTCGCCGGCACGGACTCCAGCCCCGAGGGAAAACGCATGCGCGTCCATCTCCTTTTTGCCTTCGGGTCGGATGGATTCGATCCTGTAGATGCTCCCGCCTCCGCACGCAACGTCAAGTCCGCCCTTGGCGAGGGCCAGGACCGTCCCGGGGGGAGATGTTATGAACCTCGTTCCAAGCTCCAAGCCGCGATGGATCTGGACCCTTTTCTCGTTGAGGAATGAGAAGGCGGACGGCCAGGGTTGAAAAGCCCGGACCCTTCTATCCACGGCCGCGGCCTCCTCACACCAGTCGATCGCACCTTCCTCCTTCCGGATCTTCGGGGCCAGGGTCGCAAGGGAGTGGTCCTGCGGGACGGACACGATGTGGTCGATATCCTTTAGTGTCCGTATGAGGAGAGCCGCGCCTAGCGCGGCCAGCCGCATCTCGAGGACATGGGCCGTTTCTCTTGGTTGGATGTCCGTCGCCTCCATAGCCAGGATATTTCCCTCGTCCATCCTTTCGTTCAGCTCGAAGATCGTAACCCCTGTCCGGGTCTCCCCATTCATGATTGCCCACTGGACGGGGGAGGCCCCCCGGTACTTCGGCAATAGGGAGAAATGGACGTTCACGGAATGGCGGGGCGGGAAATTCGTGATGGAGGCCGGAAGGAACTGACCGTAGGCGGCGACCACGTGAATATCGGGACGGACCGACTGGAGCCTTCCCAGGACCGACTCGTCCTTTCGGATACTTGCGGGCTCAAGGACGGGAAGGCCTCGGGCAATAGCAAAGGCCTTCACCGCGCTCGGCCTGAGTTTCCGGCCCCGGCCCGCCGGCCTGTCGGGTTGGGTGATGACGAGCTCTACGGAATGGCCGGCTTCGAGGAGTGCGCCCAGGGACGGGAGGGCTGCGGGCGGACTTCCGAAAAAGACGATCTTCATAAGGGGAGACTTTTTAGCTGCTGTTTCCGGAACTTTTTTTTAATCAAGGCCCTCTTGAGGGGCGAAAGACGTTCGATGAAGAGCCGGCCTTCCAGATGGTCGATCTCGTGACAGAGGACGCGGGCCAGCAGGTCCTCTCCCTCGATGTCCATTGCGGCGCCTTCCAGGTCCAGACCCCTGACCACGACCTTGTAAGGCCTGGTAACCTTTTCATGGACGTCGGGGACCGAGAGGCAGCCTTCCTCGCAGACAACGCTGCCTTCCTGACTGATTATCTCCGGATTAACAAGGATGATCAGGCCGGCCGGGTCCTCGCCGACCGACAGGTCGACCACGATCAATCGCTTGCCGACATCCACCTGGGGTGCGGCCAGACCTATCCCGGGCGCCGCGTGCAGGGTCTCGACCATGTCGCGGGCGAGATCGATGATCTCCTTGTTGATGGACTCTACCGGGGCTGCCTTCCGCGTCAGGGCCGGGTGTCCGATCTTCAAAATCTCTCGGATAGCCATTGTTCTCTCTCAGTCCTATTTTAGGCTATCCGCCCGAAGCTTTCAAGATAATGGACTCACCCCAAAAATGCCGATAGGATTCTTTACCTGTCGACAAATTTGGCATTCCCGGGCCAACGCGAGCGCCCGCCC
>CAZSMW010000164.1:0-2704 GCA_964607985.1 uncultured Eubacteriales bacterium | reverse complement strand
ATGCCCGCGACCGCCAGGGCGATCGCAGCTAAGGCCGCAATCTGGACGGGCCGGATCGCGTTCCCGAAAACAAGGGCGGAGCAAACGGCCGGGTAAACGATGGACGAAACGTATTGAACGGGCCCCGTCCGCATCATCGTCTCGATCTTGTAAGCGAGCTGGAGAGCGATGAAAGCCGTCAGGGAGAAGAACAGGTAGAGGTAAACATAGGGCGAATGGAGGTAATCGCCGACACGAAAACCATAGAGCCCGACCAGGACCTTCATCAGGACGAGGACGATTCCCGTCGAGGTCCCCGAGACCGAGGCGAACATCATGGCCCGGATTGTCCGGGCCGTGCCTTTGATGAAAGCCGTCGCAAAGAGAAGCAGTGGGAATGCCGCGGCGCCCGCGAGAAGGGTGATGTTCAAGTCGCCCTTTCCCGGGGACGGCTCGTAAAGGTTGAGCAGGATGATGGATAGAAAAATGGCGGCGGTGTAAAAAATGTCCGAGCGGTGAAGCTTCTCGCCGAGAACGGCCGCGGCCAGGAGGACCAGGACGACGACCCCGAAGCCTGCGAAGGCAGCCACGATATGGGGTGTCAGCGTCTTGAGGGCCATCAGGCTGGGGACGACGTAGAGGTTGGACAGCAGGAAGCCCGCGATCCAGGTCCCAAGGTCCCTCCGCCAAGCCTTGTCCCTCGGGCCCTTATGTCCGATCCAGGCGATCCCCTTTTTCATGAGGACCATACCCAGGGAAAGGACCGCGTAGGCTGTTAGAGCGAGGAGCGCGGCGATCGTCATGGACATGCGTTTATTATTCTAAGCCGTTCAGGCGGCCGGTCCGCTAAGGACCGCTGCGAAATCCAGGATGGCCTGCTCTTTGATCTTCGATACGCTCGCCTCGATCTTGGAGATCTTCTTGATGATTGCTTTTTCCAGCCAATTCATCCGGTCGAAATCGAACTCCCCGCCGAACAGGCCCTTGGCCGTCGCCGCGCGAACCAGAACATCAGGGAAGGCGCCGGCGAACTGCTCCTCGGCCTTCGGCCCTTCTTCCATGCAGCACAAGAACAGGCCGAGGCGCTTGCCTTTCAGGGCCTCGAGGTTCTTCGCGCAAAAGCTCTTCACGACCTTCTGGACCTTTCCGGCGTGGATGGAGCCGCCGATGACGACGGTCTCGTAGTCCGAGAAGCTTATCGCTCCGGCGTCCTTTAAATGCGCTGTCTTGACCTCGCCATGGAGCGCAGCGCCGAGCTTCGCGGCGCACTTTTCCGCGCAGCCGTGCCGGGTCGCATAGAGGATCAATGTTTTCATGAGAACCTCCCCTTCTGTTGAATTCAAATATAAGAATTTGCTTTTCCCGAGCGAGCTGAATTCCCGCTCCGGACAATGAATCTACCCTCCTAATAATATTGGAAGTATATCATCGGCCGGGCGGCGCAGTCAAATAACTGAACTCGTTTCCTACCTTGGTGATGGCAGGGCTCGATGAGATTAAAGGGAGGCCGGTCAGAGTGATTTCCTCCGGAGAGACATTGACCGGAATTGCGGTTGATATCGACTCGGACGGGGATCTTTATGGATTGTGGTTTTGCCTTCAAGGCCGCGGCATCCGGACGGTGAACGTGCTTCCTAAGCCCGGCTCGCTCGTGACGCCGATGGTGCCGTTATGGGCTTTGACGATTTTTTGGACGATGGATAATCCGAGTCCGGTTCCCTTCATTTTTTTCTCTTCGCCGCGGTGGACCTGATAAAACTGGTCAAAGATGAACGGCACATGTTCTTCGGCTATTCCGATTCCGGTATCTTCAACGGCCACGGAGACGGATTCGGCGTCTTCCTTCAGGCTGACCCGGACGCGGCCTTGGGGTTTGTTGTATTTGATGGCATTGCTGATCAGGTTCGTAAAAACTTGTTCCAGAGTTTGTTCGTCTCCCAAGACAAGGACAGACCCCGGCACCCGATTCAATTCAAGCGTCACTCCGAACTCCTCGGCGAGCGGCCGCATGAATTCCAAGAGTTTCTCCAAGACCTTTTGAATGTCCAGGGGCTTGAATTTATCGACGATCTGTCCCTTGTTGATGCGGGCGAGATCCAGCCAGTCATTGATCAAGCTGAGAAGCCCGTCCAGCCGGTCCCGAGCCCTGAGGATCATCTCCTTGAGGCGCCCGTCGATCGGCCCTATGATCCCGGTCAGGATGACTTCGAAATATTGTTGAACAGCCACGAGCGGGCTCCGGAGCTGATGGGAAACCATCGTGATGAAATTCTCTTCCAGGAGTTTTTTCTCCAGCCGCAGGGACTCGGCTTCAAGGATGAGCATTCGTCGCTCATGAGCCCGGCGGATGATAATCCGCAGTTCCTCGGGGCTGAACGGCTTGGGCAGAAAGTCATAAGCTCCCTTTTTCATGGCTTCCACGGCGGAATCGACGGTCGCATAGCCGGTGATGAGGTTCTTCAAGATGGAAACGGCCTCGTAGCCTTTCATTTCGGGAAGGTCGACATCCAGGATCAAGCAGTCGAAATATCCTTGAGATATTTTCTTGATTGCTTCCGTCAACCTTCGGCCCGTTTCGATATAGTAATTTTCATTCTTCAAGAACGTCTCCAAGTCCTTCCTAGCCTTGGCGTTGGAGTCGATCACCAGGATTCTCTTTTTTGAAACAGCAACCATCGAATGACCTTCGATAATATTTCTGCAATTATTGTGCCAAGTCGCTCCG